>LIBO01000007.1 GCA_001438005.1 Verrucomicrobia subdivision 6 bacterium BACL9 MAG-120507-bin52
GGCGCCGATTTTTTCATTTTCCGCAAAATATCTCCCGTGCGGCACTCCGGCAGACCCTGGCGCATCTGCCACCCTTGCGCGGCGAACTCCACATCGACCAATCCACCCCGACCCGTCTTGTAGGAGCGCTCCTCTTCCCCTTGGCGCACTCGCTCCGTCGCAATCCGCTCCCGCATCTCCCGAATTTCAGGGAAAAGCGTTTTCCCTTTGCCACACTTGGACCACGATTTCTCCACCGCGGGCCAAAACTCCCGGCCGACTTTAGCCGCCCCTCCCAAAAGCCGCGCCCGGCACAAGGCCTGCACCTCCCACGTTTGGGCCTCTTTCCCGTAATACTCGGCGTATCGCTTGGCCGGCACCGCCAAAGCCCCCTCCGCATAAGGACGAAGACGAAAGTCTACTTTGAACAACGTTCCCGAGGCCCGCTCCGCTGTCAAAAACTTGACCGCTCGCTGCACCTCCGCCTCCCCCTCTCCCACCACCAGAAGATCCAGATCGGAGCCAAAACTCAATGCCTCCCCTCCCAGCTTACCCAAACCAACCCAGGCCCAGCCGGGCTTTCCCGCAAATTTCCAAGCCCACTCCAAGCAGATCTCCGCCAAAGCACTCAGCTCTCGCTGAAAATCCTCAATCGTTCCCAAATTCAACAAACTCCGTAAGGCAATGCGTAGCTCCTCCCCTCGAACATACAATCGGGCCGCGTCCATCGCCTCCTCTTCCTCGGGCGGAAGCGAGAATGCCTGGCGGTGAAAGGCTACCCCCCTGGGCGTATCCAACTCCGACTGGGCGACCGCCTCAAACAGTTCCGGTCTGGCCACTAACGCGGCCCCGAGATTCTCACTGCTCTCAAAAAGTCGCACGAGCAGGTTCAGCGCCTTCGGACTAACGCACAAACTCTCATATAACAGAGAACGAGACCCATACGCTTTGACGAAGTTGGCCACGCCGATCAAAGCCACGTCGGGTCGAGCACACGCCACCAGCTCCTTCTGCAACAACGGTTGCCATCTTTGAAAATTCTCTTTCGTTCGGGCGGTCGAGTGCACCTCCTCGTCCGGTTCCAACCCATTCCACGCCTCTTTTGCGCTTAGGGGATCGGCCCAATCCACCCTCTCCACCCAATCCACCCCGGCCACCGTCAAAGGCTTCAGCTCCCCGAAGACCGAATCATACACTTTCCTTACTCTGTCCCTCCACTCCTCCACCTCTTTTTCCAAATCTCCCCCTGACCCCGCACCCATCGCTTGGGCCAACCCCTGCATATCCTCAGCGGACGACGGAAGTTGATGCGTCTGCCGAATCTGCCGCATCTGCAGAAAATCCTCCAGCCGACGCCAAAAATCATACCCCCCACGCAATGTCTCCGCCTCCTCTTCTTTCAGAATTCCCAAAATTTCAAGATTCCGAATCGCTTTTCTCAGGTCGTGGGTCTGCAGAGTCGGTTGGGCCGCCCCGTGCAAAAGTTGTAGGCCCAGCACCGGAAATTCCACCTCCCGCAAACCGCCTCGTCCTCTTTTGATCTCTCGATCTCGATCCTCGTCGGCCAGCAGTTCATCCTCCGCCCGACTTTTTTGCTGAAAGATCTCCCCTAAGGCCGAAGGGCTTAATCCACGCGGATAGATAAAGGATTGTAGGGATTGAAAGAATTCGTACGCCTCCTCCTCACTTCCCGCAATTCGTCGACCCCGGATCCACGCGCACCTTTCCCAAACCTCCCCATAGGCCTCGTAGTACTCCTCCAAATCACTTCGCTGGGGGACCAGTGCCCCCCGATCCCCCTCCGGGCGAAGGCGTAAATCTACCCGATAAATTCTCTCTCCCCCCGGCGCATCCAGGTCCCCGACCAGCGAGCGGGCGAGTCGATTCCCCGCCCCTTCCTCATCCCTCTCTCCGCGGAAGAAAATAAGATCGAGATCGGAATAAAAATTAAGATCCCCCGCCCCCAACTTTCCCAGTGCCAAAACGGTGAATCCTTGCCCCTTTCCCCGGTCGGCCTCCGGTGCCTTGTCCTGAGCTAACCCCAACTCCGTCTCCACCGTAAATTCGGCCAACCCAGTCCATCCACGGGCGGCCTTCTCCGCGGAGATCGGTTGGGCAAAGCAGTTCCAGGCCAGCCTGACCAACTCCGCCCGCTGCCAATCCCGTAACTCCGCCAAACGCCTCGTCGGGGAATCGGCCCGAACAACTCTCTCCTGCCATTCGATCCGATATCGTCCTTTGGCCCCTTCCTGCAGGAGGCGCCCTGGATCTTTGGCCGCCTCTTGCAGGGTCTCATTTCGGGCAACGATCTCTGCGCTTCCGGGAGAAAATTGTAAAAACCGATCCCACAACCCTCGGGCACGATTGGGGGAAAGGGTTTCCTTCATGAAAAACGATCCTTAGACCAGCAGATGCGCCCGCCGCAGAAGGGCCCGCTCCCGTGAGGTCAGCGGCCGCCAGTGTCCCTTGCCTAACTCACCCAAGAGGTGCCGGACCTCGACCAGAAACTCCGCCTCATTCAATTGGGAGACGGCCAACGTCGCCGCCATCTCCTCCATTCCTCTCTCCACCTTGGAAACAAGAACGGGGGGTTGAGGGGCGGCCTGGTGCCAGGCCCGCGCCAGAAAGAACCCCGCCAAGAGTCCCCCAATATGGGCGCTGTGTCCGATGAAAGAGAGGGCGGGAATAAACATCATGGCAATACTCAACCCGATAAAGACCCGCACCGCCCGGCTCGCCCGAACAGGAAAGGGAAAAGGAAAGATAAAGAGCCGTGCATCTGGAAAATAGACGGCGAAGGCCGCCACCACCGCCAGAACCGCACCGCTGGCACCTTCAATTTCTTGGGTGTTAGCCTGCAATCCGGCCAAGGTTCCGCCCCCCTGCCACCAAGCCTGCCCCAGAAAGGCCGCGGCCGCCGCAAAGCCGCCCACCAAATAGAGTGCGACAAATCGACGCGGACCTAGTCGTGCCTCCATCGGTTTTCCAAAAATCGAAAGGGTCAGCATATTGAAAAGAATGTGCGTGAGCCAAAAGCCGATCGGCGGCGCATGCAGCCACATGTAGGTGAAAGGTTCCCACCAAGCCCCATCGAAAAGATTCGCGGCGGAGAGGGAGAGGGTTTGGCGGATCGCGGAGTCGGACGACGGAGATTTCAAGGTGAGCAAAACATCTAAAACGGCTACGCCAATGTTGCCGAAGATGATCGCCCGCGTGACCGGAGCGGGGTGCTTCACAAAGGAGAGCGGGGAGGCAGCGCGGGTTTCTTTTTCGAACGCAACCGGAACACATTACTCCAAGTTTTTCGTAAGGCTTGGGTGCGGCTCATATACTTTTGCTCCAGCGCAGTTGCTCCTTTGCGAATGGCCGCCAATGTATTGGCCGCCGTCAACTCTTCCATTTCCAAAACGGTGCAGGCGGTGCCAATCGCCTCGACATGATGGGCATCGCTGCCAGCCGTCATCGCCAATTTTCTCGCCTGGGCATATTCAAAGGATCGCTGGTTGGCTCTTTTAAAAGTCACGGCTGCATTAAATACCTCAATCGCCTCGAGGGGCAACTCGTTCAAGATCGATTCTCGGATGCCCGCGCGAAAGTTGTCGTACGGATGGGGCGGCACCGCTAACCCGCCCGCCGAGTGAACCAACTTCATCGCTTCCGCCGGGGTGATCCCCTTCAGGTCGGGCAAGCGCACGCCCAGCGCCAAAAGGTGCCCGGCGGCCGTCGTGATCTCCTGCCCCGGCAAAATGAGAAAACCGTTTACCGGCTGGCCATCCTCTCGCATCAATCCAATCGATAGAAAGTAGTCCACACAGGCACAGGTGTTGTGATCGGTGATGGCAAAGCCGTGCAACCCGCGCTCTTTCGCCGCCGCCACCATCTCCTCGGGTTCACTCACCCCATCGGACGAGAAGCGGGAGTGACAGTGGAGATCGATTCGATATTTCATGAATTGGCCCATCCTACAGGCCCGAACTCTTTTCCACCGTTTCAATTTGGACAAAGGTCCGCGTCACCGACAGGTCGGTCCCGGGAGTTAATTTGGCCACCTTCATTTCACCAATCACCACCGTGTCCTCGGCCTCAATCACGCTATTAAAGGTAAAGCGCTTGATCGCCTGCCCCTTGGCATTCAAGCCATCCGCGCGAATCATCGTTTTGTATCCCTTACTGATCCAGTAGCGCACTTTGGCATAATTGCTCTCCACGGGTGGGGTTACCTCATACACCCAACACTCTAACATCATCACGTGGTCATCGCCTTTGGGTTGCGGGTCGGGCCAGCGCAAAAAATCGATGCCTAGATCCTCATAGGCCAAGTCGGTTCCGGCCACCGCCTGCGTTTTTTCTTTCCCCGTGACCACTTGCCATTCGGAATCCGCTTTTTTGCGACGCTGAATCAAGCTCCCCTCTGGGGCAAACCGAACCCGAATTTGTAGTGGCCGATCCTGAAAATCAAATTGCAGAAGACGCTCCTTCGTTCGCACCACCACAGGTATCTTCTTATCACCCGATTGCACTCTTCCCGTAAGCTTTAAGTCTTTCATAACCAATGTTTTCCAGAGGAAGTTTTGCATTTGCCTTGGGGTCGGCGTGATCTCCTCATCGCTATCCGTCGAAGGGGAACCCAGGTTTTTTCTCTCTTCCGACCATCCCGCGTTCAGGCACGCCAAAGAAATTGCGAGGTATGCGACTTGTCGTACCATTTTCCCTAATTTATCCTCGTCGCATTGATCGCCCAAGTTTATTCGTTGGACCTCAGTGTCTTCCGCCTGATCAATCGGGGGTTCAATCACCCCATCCTTGATCAATTCTTCAACCTGCTGGCCGATGGTCGGTTCTGGACTCCCATACTCATCCTCGCGGCCGTTTATCTAGTCTTGCGGGGCAAAGATCGGACGAAAGCATGGGTTATTCTGACGATCCTCTCGGTTGCCATTGGGGACCCCCTGATTTCCAACCCGTTGAAACACTTCTTTCATCGACCCCGCCCCTACCAGTCGGTCGAGGGGGTTCGCGAGGTCAGCCCGGGCTCCGGACAAAACCGCTGGACCCCTGCCGTCCGACTCTCTGCCATTCCGGAGAGCGAGGTCTCGAATGGACGCTCCTTTCCATCCTCTCATGTGGCCAACGCCGTCGCCGCGGCCACCTCCGCTCGCTTGGTCTGGGGTCCTTCCATGCGCTGGCCTTGGATCGTCGTCGCCCTCGCCGCCCTCGGACGCGTGTATACGGGTGACCACTACCCCACCGATGTCCTCGCCTCGATCCCCCTTTCCATTCTCTATACTTGGGTCATCGCCCAGATCTTAAATCGCGTCTGGGTAAAAGTTGGCCCCCTTAGCTTTCCAAAACTATTTGCCCGCCTGCCCTCTTTCCTCCATTCCAGATAAAGTATGTCCTCCCAACTCTCCCTCATTATCCCTTTCTACAACGAAGAGGAGAATGTCTCGGCCGTTATTGCCGAGGCGCACTCGGCCGTGCCCGGGGCCGAAATCATTGCGGTAGATGATGGCAGCCGTGACCGCACCCCCGCCCTCCTCGATGCTGAGGCCAACCTACGTGTCATTCACTTCCCTAAAAATCTTGGCCAAGGCCCGGCCCTCTATGCCGGACTTCTCGCCGCCACCCGTCCCTACGCCGCCATGATGGATGGAGACGGCCAGAATAACCCGAACGACTTACCTGCGCTCCTGCAACTTCTGGAAAGCAACCAAGCCGACTTCGCTTGCGGCATCCGAACTCCTCGCATGGATTCTTGGCAAAAAAAGATCGCATCCAAAATTGCAAATTCGATCCGTCGCGCCGTACTGATGGATGGGGCCCACGATACGGGTTGCTCCCTGAAAATCATCAAGCGGGAGGATATCCGATTTCTTGTCCCCTTTAAGGGCATGCATCGGTACCTTCCCGCTCTCCTCGGCGCCGCCGGTCTTCGCTTGGGCGAGCTCCCCGTTGCTCATCGCCCACGCCGTGCCGGCATCTCCAAGTACACCATTGCGGGTCGTGCCTGGGTCGGCCTGCAAGATCTCCTCGGGGTCGGTTGGCTGATTCGCCGCCGCGTTTCTTGGCCCATTGGCCTTCCACGGCCCTAAAAACTTAACTTATAAAGCGGCAGAGAGAGGTCACGGCTTCAGACGAGCCGCCCCGCTGACCGGTGCTTTGCGGGCTGGCTCCTCGCTCTCCGGATAGAGCAGGTAAGGCTTCCTCTCCTCCCTCCACTTCGCCACTCCCGTATCCCAAGACGCCACGATCTGACGGGCGGCAACCCCCGCTTGCACCATTTTCCGGGTCTGACGCGAGCGATTCAGTTTGTCGAACATCACAACGTTTTCCGCATCAGCGAAAAAGTTTTTCTTGGGCAGCATTTTTTTGAGAATCTCAATCCCGGCGACATTAATCGCCGTCAGATTCGCCGGGGCCTTCGGGTCGGTGGTAACTCGCGCCCCCGACATCACCACCGAGCGATACTTTCCCGTTGGCGGTTTGAATCGAAAAGGGGTGAACTTCACCCCGTTGAAGCCCCACTCCGCCATTTTTCGACAAAGCTCCGCCGCATCCACATTCTCGAGCGCAAAGATATCGAATGGCTGAACGACCGTGCCGTCCAAGCCGGTCGTCGGCACTCCCGCTGGGTTGGCCCCATTGCTGACCCCCAACTCCCCAAAAAATCCGGTCGCCACATATCCCCGGGCGGATCGAGCCAACGGAATATTCGGTGAAGTCGGCACCCACTTCAGCCCCGTATCTTCCCAAGTCATTTTCTGCGTCCACCCCTTCATCGGAATCACACTCAAACGGCAAGGCTTTTTCAGATGGACCTCGTTAACCCACTTGGCCAATTCCCCCACCGTCAATCCATAGACATAGGGAATGTCGTACTGACCGATGAAAGAAGAAATCGCCAGCTCCCCTTCGGGCCGAGGCCCCTCCACCCGGAAGTTACCTAATGGATTGGGCCGATCCAGCACCATCACTTCGACTCCCTTCTCCTGCGCTGCCTCCATCACCAACCCCAACGTGCTGATATACGTATACGACCTACACCCCACATCCTGGAGGTCGTACACGATCACATCCACCCCATCCAGCATCTTGGGCGTGGGCTTGCGCGTTGCCCCATAGAGCGAAAAAATCCGAATTCCCGTCTCCTCATCCTTGGAAATCTTCCCGTCACTGTTGCGGTCCTCGCCGTGTCTCTCCCCCGAAACATGCTTCCCTGCACCCACCTTGCCAAAGACCCCGTGTTCCGGTCCATATAACGCCACCAGATTCACTTCGGGCGACTCCCGCAGCCTTTTCCAGCTCGGCTTCCCTTGCCCATCGACCCCCGATGGGTTTGTGACCAACCCGACTCTTTTACCCTTCAGATCCCGAAACCCTCTCTGTGCCAAAACATCAATGCCTAGGCGAAAAACAGCCTCGTTTGTCTCCGCTGCCCAAACCGTAAACCCACCCAAAAGAGTAACGAGAAGCCAAGCTCTTGCGACCATGGGCAACCCTAACCGAGAGAACGAATCTTGGATAGTTTTGTGGATACGCGGATTCCAACTACTCGATTCAAGATCACGTCCACGCCCGGCACTTTAGCTTCTCAGCACGATCCCCTTCCGCTGAAAAGTTGGACGATCCAGATCCTCCGCTCCGCGAACACTCGGACTTGAGCGGACAAAGCGGTTGGGTGTTTGGTCAAACTCCAGCTCCCCTTGGGCCGCCACAATTTTCCTCTTTCGTTTCCCCTTGCCCTCCGAACTCTCCATTTCGACACGCTTTTCCACTCTCTCTGTTTTCTCCACTTTGGGCAGCAACGTTCCCTCACACCTTCGGGTGACCAAAACCGTTAGACTAAGCGATTCACTTCTCTCTGGATCCACCGCCGCCCCAGCGGAAATGGGCAGATCCACCGGTAGCCGACGCCGGATTTTTTCAAGTAAACCGTGGAAATCCTGCAGAGAAGTCTCGGGCCCCGTAATCACACTGACCAGAACGCGATTGCCATCTTTCCAGGCCCTACCGTCCTCGAGTAAAATATCCTCCACCACCGCCTCAATCGCCGCCTCCTCCCGCCCGTCTCCGGTGGCTTCGGCCACTCCCGCCCAGGCGTTTTCTAGATAACCGATCGCGTCAGCGCCCGACCCCACCGCCTCCTTTAACTCCGCCACCCCCAGATGCACCAACCCTTCTTTCTCCATCACATGGGCCAGCCCATGAATCGTTTTCGCTAAGGCCCGATCCAACGACCTTTGACCCTCCCGCAAGTCTTTCGACATCGATGACTCTAATAACCTCTCATTGCTAAAAACCAAAACGACATCGGCCACTTGTCTTAATTCCCGCAATGCTTTTTCCGAAAGCTCCCTCTTTTTTCGGCCCTCAAAACCAAAGGGAGTCACCGCCAAAACCACCACCTCGGTGCCCTGCTTTTTTAAACGGCGCACTAAACTTGGGCCCAGGGCCGATCCTGTTCCTCCACTCACTGATAAAACAACCATCGCCGTGCGAATCCCTGACAAAAGAGGATCTAAGCTATCTCCCTCCTCCAAACTTAATCCTTCCAGCAACTCTGCCTCACCCCCCGTGCCCATTCCATGGACGCGTTCGGGGGCCACCAAAATCTTTTTCCCTGCCACCGTCCCTCGCAAAGCCAAGGCATCGGTGTCGATGCAGAGGGTTCGATGCTCCCCCTCACACGCCACCGCCAGATTATCGAGGACCGCCGCTCCTGTGCCCCCGACCGCCAGGATGGCGACCGAGGCTTTGGGATGATTGTTTGGGTTCATATGGATTTCCTTTCCTTACGCTAAAAAGCGCATTCCGGAGACGACTTTACCAATCGACTTTTGTATTTTTCTCCAACCTTTGGCTTGGTTGGCCTCCCGCCGTTCATTTTCGGCCGCATACCTCAAGGTTCCAAGGACGGTGGAAAATTCCGGCCGCTCCAGATCACTCTGCTCGCCCAGAAAATCCCGGGCCCGACCGACTCGCACCGGCCTCGGTAAGATTTCCGAAGCGAGTCGGCTCAGTCCCTTCAGCCTGGCTCCACCTCCCGTCACCACCACCTCGCCCTCAATCGCGCTCCACAGGTTCTGCTCTTCCAGATCCGCTTGTATGATCTGCCAAATCTCCGACATCCGCGCCTGCAAGATCTGCACCATCGCTTCTTTAAAAAAAGTCCTCCCATCGAAGCTAATCTCCCGTGCCAGCGTAACCTTCTCATCCTTCTCCATCGGCTCGAGTACCACCGATCCCATCTCCTTTTTCAGACGCTCCGCCCGTGCGTAGGGAATCTCCAGACCAATCGAAAGGTCTTGGGTCAGATGGTCCCCGCCCACTCCGTGGACGGCGGTGTGCACGATCGCATCATCCCGCCAGACCGCCACGTCGGTTACGCCTGCCCCCAAATCCACCACCACCACCCCACGCTTCTTCGCCTCCTCACTCAATAACGCCAGCCCCGATGCATAGGCCGAAAAAGTGCAGCCCTTCACCCGAATCTTCTGATCGGCCACACACTGCACCGATGTCTGTAGCTTCGTCCTTTTTCCCGTGACGAGGTGGTAGTGCGCCTCGATCTGCTCCGTGTGAACACCCAAGGGCTGGTCAGATCCCACTCCTCGATCCAGCGTGTATCCCCTTAAAACCTCATGCAAAACCGCATGATCCCGCGGGAGCGGTAGGTGGGTGGCAAGTTTCTGCAACTCTTCAATCGTTCCTTCCGTCACCCGATGATCATCCTCCGCCACCGTCGCGCCCCGCACCGATTCGTTCTTGGCCTGCAGGTGTGTTCCACTCAAAGCCAGATAAACTTCCGTAATTTCCGCCTGTGTTCTGCGCTCCGCCTCCGCCAAGGCCATCCTCGCCGCGGCTTGGGCATACCCAAAATCGGTCACCTCCGCCTTTCTCATTCCCGCCGAGACCGATTCCCCCACCCCCAACAAGGTCAAGGCGCCGTCCTCCGACATTTCGGCCACGGCCACTTTCATCGATTGCGTACCCAAATCGGTCGCAATCAGGATTTCTTCGGTCGGTGTTCTTCGCATGATCATAGTGGTTTTTTTCCGTTTCTTTTAGTTGAGGAATGTCACCGGCACATTCCGGTCGGGCGTGAGGTCGACCGTCTGTACGACTTGGCCCTTATTTTCAGCGTATTCAAAAATCACGTTGAGCCGGGCAAACTGTTCGGATAGATCGGTCGTCCGAAAACGAATCTTTCCTCCCCGTGGGGTGGTTACGTGGAATCTTCCTGGTCCCTCCAGGACAATCTTAGAGCAATCCAGCCCATCTCGTACCGCCACGAGCAGGGACTCCCGCAAAAAGAGCAAAGCCGCTTTCACATCCGGATGCTGGGTCAACTCCCCCTCCACCACCTCATCCGAAGAAATCCCGCAGATGACCGGCAGTGCCATCAGCTTTTCCCCCGGCTTCGGTTTCAAAACAAAACCCCGAGAATCAATATAGTACATCGATTGCGCCAACTGCATTCCGGCGGAGGGTGTCGGCGCCAAAAGAGCAACGGGACGACGCTCCTCCACCAAAAGAAAGAGGGTATCGGGCAGGTGACGCTCCACCCGGACCGAAGCCACGTGAGGAATTTTTTCGATCGAGCACCGAATTTCATCCAACGACATCTGCAGGAGGTTTTGACCTATCTTGACCCCGCTCGCCCCCACCAACTCCCCTTTCCCAATTTTGATGGTTGGTTCGATCACAAAACGTCGAAGGGTAAAATCTTGGTTGCGATACAACAGCGCACCCAAAATCGCATCCATCCCGATCGAAGTCACCAAGGCCGCTGTTGCCAGGGATCCCGCCAACAGAAGTATCGCACCCAGCCGACGGCTGAATTCTTGCGCCCCACTTTTTGCCGACATCTTAGCGGCCAAAACATGCCGGGCTCGCCGGCTGCGTGCCCTCTGTTTTTTCCCCAAACGCGAAAACATTCGGTCGAGTCTCATTTTACGACTCCCTTCTTTGTCTTTTCCCAAGAAAGCTCCAAAATCTTCAAACACAGGGACGCAAAATCGATTCCCGCTGTCCGCCCCGCTTTTGGAAGTAAGCTTAAGTCGGTCATGCCGGGTAAAGTATTCACCTCCAAGACGGTCGTCTTTCCCTCCGCATCCAAAATGAGATCGACCCGAGATAGCACCTCACAACCCAGGGCCTGATGGGCGCTCCGCGCGATGCTCTGAAGCTCCTCCGCCTTCTCTTTGGGAATGGGGGCCGGACAAAGGTACTGCGTCGCCCCGACGGTGTACTTATTCTGATAATCATAGAATCCCTTGGCCGGCCGGATCTCCACCACCGGCAGCGCCATCTCCCCTAAAATCCCCACCGTCATCTCCGTTCCCTCCACCAGACGCTCGATCATCATCGTGCCCTTCCATTTCTCCACACTCTTCTTCACGGCCGCCACCTCTTTCTCCTCCCGCACAAGATAGACTCCAAAACTGGAACCATCGGCCACTGGCTTGCAGACATAAGGCGGCTTCCAATCGTGGTCTCGACGCCACGCCATACTCTCCGCCATCGGTACGCCCGCGCCCACCAAGGCTTCTTTCGCCTTTAACTTATCAAAAGCCAAAGCGCTCGCGACCGATCCGCTCCCCGTAAATGGCATCTGCGCCGCCTCCAACTCCGCTTGGATCTCTCCGTCCTCCCCATACGTCCCGTGCAAACAGAGAAAGCAGATATCCGTCCCCTGAGGAACCTTGACCCCACGCTCCTTCACATCTACCTCCAACACCTTGACCCCCACCGAGCGCAAAGCTTTCGCCACCGCCGCGCCACTGCGCAAGGAAACATCCCTCTCTCGTGATATTCCGCCCGCCAAAACGGCCACCTTCATTTTTTCGGGCTTCATTCGTCCTCTCCCACCACGATGACCTCGGGCTCCAGATCGATGCCCCGATCTTTTCTGGCTCTGGCTTGCACCTTTTCCATCAGCATCAATACATCCACCGCCTTCGCCCCACCCTGATTCACGATAAAGTTTCCATGCACCGGCGAAATCCGTGCCCCCCCCACCGAGGTGTCTTTTAACCCCAGCTCTTCAATCAACCTGCCCGCCGGAATCTTTTCCGCATTTTTGAAAATACAGCCCGCACTGGGGGCAGCCGGCTGCGAATCCCACCGCTTGCGACTATACTGCTTCAGCTTTTCCGCAATCTCCTCCGGGTTTCCCGGCTTCCCGTGCAAAACCGCCCCGACGGCGATGTCCTCCACCAATCGCGGTACCTTTCGATACTTCACTTCAAAATCCCCTCTCCCCACTTCGCTCACTTTTCCCTCTCGATTCATGACCCGCACACTCTCCACCGTTTCAAACGTCCACGACTCCATCGCCCCCGCATTCATTCGCATTGCCCCGCCCAGTGCACCTGGAATTCCCTCCATGAATTCCAGTCCCATGATTCCGTTCGCTTTCGCCACCGACACAATCTGCTTGAGACGTGCCCCCGCACCCGCCCGTATCTTGCCCTCCACGGCTTCGATCTTGCTCATTCCAGGTTGCCCAAAATGAACACAAACCCCCCCAATTCCTCCATCTCTCACCAGTAAGTTACTTCCCCGGCCGACTACCGTAAGTGTGACACGCTCTTTGCCGCACCACTGGACCACCCGACCCAGCGCTTCCTCACTTTCCGGCTCAAACCAAACTTGAGCCGGGCCCCCAATTCGTATCGTGGTGTGCTTGTTCATCGGTTCATACCACTTCACCACCCCCTCCCCCTTCACTAGATCCCGCACCGCGCGGAACGTGCCAAAATCTCGCGCCACCTTCTTGGCTAACTGCGTCACGTCCCCTGCCCCCATAAATAAGAAGAGATCTCCTTCCTGCCACACCTTTCCCAAAATCGTCCGGCACTCGGGCATCGACCTCGCCACTTCCACCTTTCCTCCCAACTCCCCAATCTTGGCCGCTAACTCGGCCACCCCAAATCCCTCCATCTCCCGCTCCCCCGCCGCATACACGGGCAGTAACACCACCAGATCGGCTTTCGCTAAAGCCTCCGCAAATGCCGTCATAAAGGTCGCCAATCGGGTGTAACGGTGCGGTTGAAAAATCGCCACAATTCGCGCGCGCCCTCGTGCCTGGGCCGCCTTCCACGTCGCTACCACCTCTTTCGGGTGGTGGGCATAATCGTCCACCACCTCCAAAGCAGGCTCGCTTCCCAGAATCTCAAATCGTCGCTCGGCCCGCCGAAACGCCTGTAATCCCTGCCGAATCTTTTCTGGCGCGATTCCCAGTTCCGCCGCCAAGGCGAGACCCCCTAACGCGTTCCCCCCGTTGTGCCTTCCCGGCGCCGCCACCGCAAAAGTCCCCAAATCCTTTCCTTTGCCTTTCACCCCAAAACGAATCCCATCCGCACTTTCTCCCTTCCAACTGCCAACATAGTCCGCCTCACTCTTTTCCCACCCAAAGGTCACCTTCTGCTGCACGCTTCCGGCCGCATCCATCGCGGCCGACTCCTCTTTTGCCACCACGATCACCGGCCCGGCCACATTTCCTAAAATTTGCTGATAGGCAGCGATAACCGCTTTCTCATTCGCATACCGATCCACATGCTCGTAATCCGCGTTCAACAGCAGCGCCGCCCAAGGCTTGAGCTGGGTGGGTGCCCCCTCACTCTCATCTACCTCCGCAATCAACCAGTCTCCCTTGCCCCATCGGCCCGATGCGCCCAGAGAAGGGGCATAGCCCCCCAGATAGAAAGATGGATTCTCTCCCGCCTCGTGAAAAATCTGCGCCACCATGGTAGCGGTCGTGGTCTTTCCGTGGGATCCCAACACCGCCAGCAATTTTTTTCCTTGGGCCAACTGGCCCAACACTTCCCCGCGGCGCAAGCGCACCACTCCGCGTTTTTTCGCTTCCATCCACTCCACATTTTCGTCCGGGATGGCGGCCGACGCCACCACCACATCCACCGGCCCGATTCCTTCGGCGGCGTGCCCCAAAGAAAATCCTAATCCTCTCTGGATAATTCGTTCCGGGGCCGGCTTCAAATCGGATCCCGTCACCTCATGGCCTAGATCTAAGAGAATCTCGGCCAAGGGAGTCATCCCCGATCCGGCCACCCCGATCAGGTGAACCCGCAGCTTTCCCTGATTCCACCTGGCGGCATCAAAGCTCATGGGAAATTACCTCCGCGATCGTTTCCGCCGCATTGGGCCGATCTTGTGCCTGGGCCCAAATCTTCATCCGATCACAACGAACTCGATCTCCGAGCATCCTCGCGATCCGCTGCCCCAGTTCTGTTCCATTCAGATAATTCTCCGCGATCACCTCCGCCGCCCCCTCTTGCGCATAGGCCCGGGCATTTGCCATTTGATGATCCCCTGCCGCCGCCGGGAAAGGCACCAAAATGGCGGGAACCCGACACGCCGCCAACTCCGCTAAAGTTCCCGCTCCCGCCCTCGCCACCACGACTTCCGCCGCGCCGTAGACCGCCTCCATCTGATCACAAAAACCCATCACGACCACCTCAAAACCGGAACCCTCATAGCCTTGGCGAACTTTTTCGGCGTGGGCCTCCCCAGCCAAATGCAGAATCTGAATGCGCGGTGACTCACTTTTGAGTGCCCCCAATCCTCGCAACATCGCCTCGTTCAATCCCCGCGCCCCTTGGCTGCCACCTAAGACCGCGATCAAATGCCGATTCGGATGCAACCCCAGTTTCCTCAACGCCTCCTCTTTGCCTAATCCCCCCAATCGGCTCCGAACCGGCGTCCCACTCACCGTCACTTTCACGTCGCCCAACGCCGCCTCACACTGGGGAAAACCCACGAATACTTTGCGCGCGCCCTTCGCCAATAGTTGGGTCGCCCGGCCGGGGATCGCATTGGAATCGTGCAAGAAGTAAGGAATTTTGCCCCACCGTGCCGCCACACTCGCCGCCCCCGAGACGAAGCCTCCCATGCCCAAAAGAGCTCCCACCTTTTTCCTTTTCATTTCACTTCCTGCTTTTTGCACGGCCGAAAGAAAGTGTACTGCAAATTGTCCTGCTCCCAACCATCCACTCCAACCCACCGCTGGGATTTCCACCCCATTCCTCTCTTCCCCTGCCCCAGCTAACGCCCGCCGATCCACCGCTTTGGGTGAAATCAGAAAGCTCACCTCATGCCCGCGTTTTCGGACCGCTTCCGCCACCGCTATTCCAGGAAAGAGATGTCCCCCCGTCCCTCCACAAGCAATGGCCAGCTGTCCCATACCGATCACTTGCCCCCACCCACCAAACGACGGTGACGTGCCTCCACGGGATACTTCGCCTCACGATGCAAGGACAGGAGAATTCCGATTGCCCCCAAACATAAAACTAAGTTCGATCCCCCGTAACTCATAAAGGGCAGCCCCACACCCTTGGGGGGGAGTAAGCCGGTCACCACCGCCAAATTCGCGATCGCCTGCATTCCCACCAAAGCGGTTGCCCCCATGCCTAACGCCATCGTAGGCAGATCGGCCGCATGCCCCGCAATCGACCCCCCGCAGAGGGTCATTACCAGAAAGAGTAACACCACGCTCAACGTGGCAAACAGGCCCAACTCCTCACCCAAAATCGGAAAAATAAAATCGGTGTGAGCCTCCGGCAGATAAAACATCTTCTGAATGCTTTGCCCTAACCCCACCCCCCGCGTTCCCCCTGAACCCAACGCAATCAAGGCTTGCGTCACCTGATATCCACCCCCCTGCTTGTGGGCCTCTGGATTCATAAAGGCCACCAAACGGTCCATCCGCTCAGGCATGCTAATGGCCACCAAACCCACCCCCACCAAACCCAACACCCCGACCCCAATCAGAGGAAGGATCGGCGCCCCACCCACAAAGAGCACCACCGCCGCCGCCACCATGACAAATGCGGCCGAGCCCAGATCGGGTTGCTTGACCAGCAGCAGGACAGGCACGATCAGAATCAGAAAAGGCAGAAAGAGACCTTCCCAACTATTTTTCATCTTCGGCCCTTTCCACTTCACCCA
The DNA here is from genome assembly GCA_001438005.1 of Verrucomicrobia subdivision 6 bacterium BACL9 MAG-120507-bin52. Classification (GTDB taxonomy): domain Bacteria; phylum Verrucomicrobiota; class Verrucomicrobiia; order Methylacidiphilales; family Verrucolacustridaceae; genus Verrucolacustris. The sequence goes on from LIBO01000007.1 coordinate 15,949, forward strand.
GGCCGCCGCCATCACCACCGTGGCCAGCTTCAACATTTCCCCCGGCTGAATCGCAAACGGCCCAATCGGAATCCAACGGGCCGAGCCTTTGACCGATTTGCCCAATCCGGGAATCAGGCAAATCGCCACCAAAACGGTGGCGATACCAAAGATCCATGACGCATAGCGCAGAATCGTCTTCGCATCGCAACGACTCAACCCCACGCATATCCCTGTTCCCACCACCAGCCAGAGCCCTTGCCTTTGGAGGAAGAAAAGGGTTTGGCCCCGGTTATCGGGGGAAAAAGCGCCTACGCTCGCCAGCATGGTCAGGCCTAGCCCAACCAAAACGGCTACACAGGCGACCAGGATATGCGCGGAGTTTCGTCCCATGGCGCCTAGTTCGTGGATGCTTTCGGAAGCATCGCCATGTCGGTCGGACCCGAGGGTGCTTGGGTCGAGGCAGGACTCTCTGCCTTGGCCGAGGCCTCACCGGGCACTTGGAGCTTCATCCCGATCTTTAACTTCTTCGGATCGTTGATGGAGTTTAACTTGGCCAGAGTGTCCGCCTTGGTGCCGAACTTTTTCGCGATTTTGGCCAAGGTATCTCCCGCCGCCACCGTATAAGTTCCAGCCGGGCTCGAATTCTGCTTGGCGGCCGCTGCCGCCACCGCTTTGGCCGGTGTACTCGCCGCGACTGCGACTGTTCCCGCACCCGCACTTTCGGGAATCTTTAACTTTTGGCCGAGTTTGATCATCGTGCCTTGAACTCCATTCGCTTTCGCTAAGGCCGCGACCGTGACTCCGTTCGCCCTCGCGATTTTACCCAAGGTGTCACCTTTCACCACCACGTGCCTGCGCTCGAGGCTCGCCGTGACCGGGCCAGGGGTTGCGGCCGCTGGGGCGGCCACCTCAGGCGTTTGCCACACCTTGTCGTCTGGGCTCGGCATGCTGCTCGTCACCTCGGCCGCAGGTTGACTCGCGGCCTCAGGGGCCTGCGCCGTCTCGAGCATAGGGGC
>LIBO01000008.1 GCA_001438005.1 Verrucomicrobia subdivision 6 bacterium BACL9 MAG-120507-bin52
CAGCAGGGAGGAGCGCCAATTTCGAGGTCGTCCCAACGATGGAGAAGATCGGGGGGAATGGTCCCTTGATGGCCTTTGCCATGTCCACTTTAGGGGCGCCGGTGGAGTACATGGGCATGTGCGGATTTCCGAAGTTACACCCCGTTTTTGCGGAATTTGCCAAACGCTCCAAGGTGCACTCCTTTGCGGAACCTGCCCTGACCTCGGCTCTCGAATTTAATGATGGTAAGATCATGCTCGGCCAATTGGCTTCCGTCCAAGACGCAAACTGGGAGACCATCCAGGCTCGCTTGGGAGACAAGTTGGTCCAAAAGCTTTGGTCGTCCGCTGCCTTTGTCGGGATGGTGAACTGGACGATGCTTCCGCATATGTCGGCCATCTGGAAAAAACTTTTGACCGAGTATAAGACAGGCAAGCCAGGGAAGAGGAAGCAGCTGTTTTTTGACTTGGCCGATCCGGCCAAGCGGATTGAGGCGGATCTTCTGGCGGCACTGAAGATTATCGGCGAATTCCAGGCGGAAAATGACGTCACGCTGGGGTTGAACGAGAGCGAGGCCCTGCATGTGGCCAAGGTTCTTCGCCTTAAGGGTGCGACCAAAAACCCGAAGGCCTGCGCTTCTTTGGCGGGTGCCATTCGGGAAAAGATGGGCATTCAGGTGGTGGTGATTCACCCCATCCAGTACGCCTGTGCGGCGGATGCGGAGGGAGAGGTTTTTGTGACGGGTCCTTATACCTCGAAGCCTAAAATCAGCACCGGTGCCGGAGACCATTTCAACGCCGGATTTTCCATTGCGCGACTGCTTGGGTTGGGATTACCCCACTCGCTCCAGTTGGCCGTGGCCGCCTCGGGATTCTACGTCCGTCACGGAAATAGCCCGAACCGCGAGCAGTTAGTGCGCTTCCTCCAGACGTTGTAAGGATCGCCCGTCCGTCAGAATCCTCGGATTCTGACTTACCCTCTGGCTTTTTTGTACATCTCGAGCGCTTTCACACGCTGGAGCTTGTGATCCACGATCGGCGCGGGGTAGTTCAATGAATCCGCCTCGGGAACATACTGGGCGATAAATTTCCCTTCCGGATCAAATTTCTCCGCTTGGCTGGCCGGATTAAAGATCCGAAAGTATGGCTGCGCGTCCGTTCCTGTCCCGGCCGCCCACTGCCATCCACCGTTGTTGGCCGCCATATCCCCATCGAACAATTTTTCCATAAAGTAGCGCTCCCCCCACTGCCAAGAGATGAGAAGGTCTTTGGTTAAAAATGAGGCCACAATCATGCGGAGGCGGTTGTGCATCCATCCCGTCTGATTCAGTTGGCGCATGGCGGCATCGACGATGGGGTACCCGGTTCGGCCTTGGCACCAAGCGTCGAACCAATCCTGGCGGTTTTCCCACTCCACCTTGTCGTAGTCGGGGCGGAATGACCCTTTCGCCACGTGGGGAAATTCCCAGAGGATCTGCTTATAAAAATCTCTCCAGATCAGCTCCCCAATAAAAACATCGATCTGCTTTTTGGCCGCAGGATCTTCTGCTCGTACTTTGCGGGCGGCCGCCAGCACCGTGCGGGGCGAGAGAGTCCCAAACCGTAGGTGGGGCGAGAGATGGGAGGTCTTGTCGATCGAAGGAAAATTCCTTGTCTCGTCGTAGCGGCGAATATTTTTCGCAGCGAAATCCCGCAAAAGAGCTTGTGCCGTTTTTTCTCCTGCCTCGGGAACAGGAATGTCACACTTTCCCAATCCAAGATCACCAAGGGAGGGGATGGGTATCCCTTTAGTTATAGTGGAGGGCTCAATTTTTTTTGGCCTAGGCAAAGGATCGTGTGGTGTCTTCTCCAACCAGGATCGGGAGAAGGGAGTAAAGACGGTGTAAGGCCCGCCAACCGCTCTCTGGACTGTGCCTGGCGGGTGAAGCAAAAGATCATCACAGGCGACCAGCTCAACGCCCTCTTCTCCAGCCATAGCAGAGACTTTTTCATCTCTTTTTCGTGAATAAGGCTCGATGTCTCTGTTAAAGAACAAGCACCTTGCTCCAGTCTGTTTCACTAGGTCCCGGAGCACGTTGGTAGGGTCGCCTTGTTTAACGATGAGGGGGGCACCAAGGGCCAAAAGATTAGCGCTGAGGCTTTCCAGACTGGCTAAAAGGAAAGCAGTCCGACGAATCACCGATTTTTTTTCACCCAAAATGGCCGGATCGAAAATAAAAACAGGGAGAATCGGAAGGCCGCGGGCACAAGCTTGGTGCAGCGCGGTGTGATCCGAAACACGCAAATCTCGTCGAAACCAAACGATGGCCGGTGCGCGGTGCATACTTTTTTTTAGCGCGCGGCGAACAACTTCGCACGCGCAAAGATTATTTTTCTCTTTTTCCCCTCGAGAAAACCTTTTTTTATGCGGCGCGGATTTGTCAAGCGAAGTCATTCACAATTATTTTCACTATTTTTTAAAATTCCTCTTGCACGTTTTTTTTCTCGGGCGAATGATTCACCCCCGCTTAACAAAAAGGAAAAATAAAACGTATGAGCAATCCTCCCGAAATTTGGGTCAAAGTCTGCCGAGAACTCGAAAAGGTCATCACCCCAGACGCACTCCACCGTTGGTTCTCGTCCATCGTCCCGATTAGCTATGAAGCGGGCCGCCTCGTCCTCGGGGTCGAAAACGCGATCTACCAGTACTGGATTGAGGAAAACTACCTCAACCAGCTCAAAGAGTGCGCGACTTTGGCCGTGGGCAGGGAGGTCAAGATCAGTTTTGATGTCGTTGGTTCGAAAGATCGGCCAACTCCAAGTGCAGAAGAGCATCTCCTGCAAGCAGAAGGAAAAGAAAAGTCGAAACCTCTCACGGGGGAGCTCGTCAGCCGTTATACCTTCGAATCGTTTGTCGCCGGCGTGAATAGTCAATTCGCCCATGCGGCCTCAACGGCCGTGGCGGATGCTCCTGCCCGGACCTACAACCCTCTTTTCATTCACGGTTCAGTCGGATTAGGCAAAACCCATCTTCTACACGCGATTGGTCATCGGATTATGCAGAAAAAGAAGGGGGCCAAGATCGTTTACGTTACGTCCGAACAGTTTACGAATGAGTTCATCTCCGCCATTCAACACGGAGAGCTGGTCAAATTTCGCCGTCGCTTCCGTCAGGCCGACTGTCTGTTGATCGATGACGTCCAGTTTTTTTCCGGCAAGGACCGCTCCCAAGAGGAGTTCTTTCACACCTTCAATACCCTTTTCGACGGAAACCGACAGATTGTTCTCTCCAGCGATAGCCCCCCGGGAGACGTGGCCAACCTACAAAAGAGGCTGGTGTCCCGCTTCGAATGGGGCTTGAGCGCCGAGCTGCAATCTCCCGATATCGAGACTCGCCTCGCAATTCTGCGAAAGAAGACATCGACCATGCAGGTCCGCCTGGGTGAATCGGTTCTGCACTTCATCGCGGAGCGTGTGAAGACCAACGTTCGTCGCTTGGAAGGTGCCCTGAACCGAGTGGCGGCGTGGGCGGCGTTGCACGATCGCCATATCACCCCCGCGCAGGTGGAAGAGCTTTTAAAGGATTTCATCCAACAGGAGACAAAACCGATCGTCACGATCGAGCTCATCCAGCGCCGTGTGGCGGAGGGGTACGACTTGCGGGTGGCCGACATGACCAGCAAGCGGCGTCCTGCTCATATCGCCCTTCCTCGAATGGTGGCGATGTATCTCAGCCGCAAAATGACAGGGAAGAGTCTTCAGGAAATTGGCGAGTCGTTCGGTGGTCGCGACCACGGAACGGTTCTGCATGCCTGCAAGACGATCACCTCAAAGATGCAGGGCGATGAGCGCCTGCATCAAATGGTGGGTCTTCTCACTCACAAACTCGAAGAACCGGCCGAGCGCTAATTGGGTTCGGGCGGGCTTTTTTGTTACCCACCACACACCCATTTCGTATTGTCATGCCCCCAGACATTTCAACGCGACTACGTGAGTCGCGGTCATCTACATTTTCTCTGCTCCGACTTTTTTCGCTCTTTCGCCATTCGCCTAGTGATGGCGGCTTGTCGGAAAGTTATTCCCGTGTGTATCTCCCCTTCATTCCAGCTTACTCACCGCGACAGAGAGGATTTCGTGCCCCCTGTGAATAGCGACCAAATTGGAACGGTTTTCTTGTCAGAAGAGTGCGGTCCATCGAACAAGGTCCTCCCTTTCGTGAAACTATCCACGGCTTATTCTTGGCCGAACCATCTGATTCTTGGGTACTTGCAAAGAATTTCGTAGCTTATCCACTTGCTTATGATTATGGTTTATTTACTTCTCTATTTACCTATCTCAATCTCCTGACTTCCTCAACACCATGAAACTCGTTCTCCAAAAGCAAAAATTTTTAGGCGCACTATCTACCGTACAAAATGTCGTCGGTTCGCGGACTCCGATCGGCATCTTAAATAACCTTCTACTTAAGGCGGACAAAAACCTTCTCACCATCTCGGCGACCGATCTCGACATTGGAATCCGGAACTCCTGTGAAGTTGGGGTCGAAAAGCCCGGTGCGATCACGCTGCCCGCGCGACGCCTCTTTAGCATTATTCGGGAGCTTCCATCGGAGGAGTTGACCCTAGACGTGGATAGTAAGCTGGGAGCCACCATCCGCTGTGGGTCCGCTTTCTTTAAAATCATGGGAATGCCTTCGGAAGAGTTTCCTACCATTCCTGAGTTCCCGGCAAAAACCAGCGACAAGAATCCTATCTACAAAATCGAACAGAAAGGCCTGAAGGAGCTTCTCAAGCGCGTTTCCTATGCAATGTCTGCCGACGAGAAACGCTACGTTTTAAACGGCCTCCTGCTCTGTTTAAAAGAGGGCAAATTAACCATCGTCGCGACCGATGGACGGCGACTAGCGTTGACCGACCAAGAGCTGGATTTTCCCAAGTCAGGTGAGCGGGAATTCATTTTGCCTGCCAAAGCGGTTCTTGAGCTGCAGAGACTGCTGGGCGACAAGGATGAAGTGGCCTTCGCTCTTCTGGAAAATCAGATTCTCTTTTCGTTTGGGCAGACCGAAATTGCCGCAAAAATGGTCGAAGGGAACTACCCCAACTATCGGCAAGTCATTCCAGCGGATGCCAAAGAAAGGGTCACGCTGGAGCGGGAACTTTTTCTCAACTCCGTCCGACGAGTCGCCCTTCTTTCCAGCGAAAAATCGAATTCGGTCAAACTAACCTTTGGGAAAAATAACTTAGAGATCGCAGCCAACACCCCCGATGTCGGAGAGGCCCATGAATCAATCCCGGTTCAGTACAAGGGCAAAGAGTTTACCATGGCCTTTAACCCGGAATTTCTGATCGATCCTTTGAAGAACATTGATGATGATAATGTTCACTTCGATTTTATTGATGAGCTCAGCCCGGGCGTAATCCGCTACAATAAACCGTTTCTCTATGTGATCATGCCGATGCGGACGGCCTGAGCCGCCTCGCGTGCTCCGGCACCTTCGGCTGACTTCGTTTCGGTGTCACTCCACCCTTGAGCTGGAGAATTTGGGTCCTCGTGTCCTTTTTGTCGGGGAGAACGGCCGCGGAAAAACTACGATCTTGGAATCGGTTTCTGTTTTAGCCCGACTCCGATCTTTTCGTACCCGCGCGTTGCGGGATCTGACTCAGCATGGGGGTGAAGGTTGGCGGGTGGAGGGTGCCTGGGCGGATGAGGCCGGGCCGGTCCGATTGGGCGTGGTTTGGAGGGGAGGAGGCCGGGAGCTGGAGGTGGATGGACGAGCCGGCACAACGGTCGACGAATTTTGGGGTCGCGCTTTGGCGGTCATTGCACACGGAGCCGATATGGAAATTTTGGAAGGTGGATCGGCCGAACGCAAATCTGGCTTCGATCTACTCATGGCCGAAATCGAGCCGGCTCGTTTGATCGAGCTGCGACAACTTCGAGAAATATGCAAACAGCGCTCCACCCTCTTGCGGCATCCGCGCGCCTCGCGAGAGGAGTGGGAAGCTTGGACGACTCGTCTAGCCGAGGTGGGCAAGATTTTACAGCCCGCACGGCAAAATTTAGCGAAGGTTTTTTTGCCTCATCTGCAAGAGGCGCACCAAAGGCTGACCGCGGGGGCGGAGAAGTTGAAGGTGAGCTATCAACCGGACGACCCCGTCCCGGAGATGGGAGGCCCGCGAGACCAACTTTGGGAAAGGGAGCGGGAGCGTGGCGTTAATCTCACGGGTCCACAAAGGGACGATTGGGACTTTCTTTTAGGTGGGAAAAGTTTGTCGCGATACGGATCGGAGGGACAAAGGCGCTCTGCTTGCTTGGCGGTTCGGTTAGCGGAGTTGGCCCTGCTTACGCAAAGCAAACAGCGTACTCCGATATTACTTTTGGATGACGCCTTGAAGGAGCTGGATGAGGAGCGGCGCAGAGCCTTTTGGAAGGGGATTCCGGCCGGGTGCCAAGTCTTGTACGCAACGGCCCATGACCGGCCACGGCAGGGTGATTCTTGGGTTATTCTTGAGATTTCCCCTACTCAGGCCTCTTTTAAAAAAGGGTGAGTCTTGCCACGGCGTACCGGGAAGCCTTACGATTCACGCCCGTTTGCTTTAAAAATACAAAGAGGAGATCGATCTATGGCCACAGAAGTAGGACCGGTACAATCAGTTGAGGCGCCCCCGCTGCGCCCTCTTAAAATTCCCAATCGCCTGGCGCCCACGCCAAAGCAAGGCCCCAAGTACCCCGCAAAGGTGCGCAACCTATCCGGACAAGAGGTGGTTCTGGCCAATCCGGTGATGACGAGAGCTTTAATCGCCCTCATGGATACCCATGCGGTCATCGGGGGTGCGGCGTGTCACTGGGGTGGGCCAGCGGCTTTGGCCGAAATTATGGCGGCGATTCATGGAGTGATGTTTGACGAAACAAAACGGCCTTGGCATGAGGCGTTTAACTTTGTCAACGATGCCGGGCATACGGAAAACGGGGTGTACGCGTTGCGGGCTCAATATGGATTTGATGGGATGACGTTTGATGATTTAAAAAAATTCCGATCGATCGAAAGCAAATTAACGGGACACGGCGAAAGTCATCTCAATCCCCAGGGCGTCTTCATTAGCAATGGGCCGTTGGGATCTGGGCTTCCGGTGGCGCAGGGGTTGGCGCTGGGGGATAAGTTGGCCCAACGGGACCGAGTTACATTTTGCGTGATTTCCGATGGGGCTTGCATGGAAGGGGAGGCCAAAGAGGCGATGGCGGCGATTCCCGGGTTGGCGGGGCGAAACGAAATGAATCCCTTTATTCTGATTGTTTCGGACAATGACACCAAGTTATCCGGCCGAATTTCGGCGGACAGTTTTTCGATGGAGCCGACCTTCGCCGGTCTGGCGGATTTAGGCTGGAATGTGCGCCCGGTCAAAGAAGGGCAGAACTTGGAAAAGGTGTATCAAGCGGTAGAGCAAGCCGTGGCCGAGGCAAAAGGGGATCCGCGCCGACCCGTCTGTCTTTGGGTGAAAACAATCAAAGGATATGGCGTGAAGGAAACGGAAAAAAGCTCATCGGGTGGGCACGGGTTTCCCCTAAAGGATGGCGAAAAAATTATTCAGTTCGTGGAGGAAATTACGGGCGGGAAAACCCCCGCCGATTTAAAGTCGTGGGCGGAGGCTCTCCGCCGAGATTGGGAAGCGAAGCAGCAAACCAAAAAGGCAGCGCCCGCAGGAAGCGCGAGTGTCAAAAAAGAAAAGGTGCAGGCGGGCTTTGCTCGGGCGGCGGTGCGCGCAGCGCAGGAGGGCTTGCCTGTCGTTTCGATCAGTGCCGACCTGCCGGGGTCGACCGGCGTGGCCGCATTTCAAAAGGCGGTGCCTGGTCGCTCCTTTGATATCGGGGTGGCGGAAGCAAACATGGTGAGCACTTGCACCGGACTTTCGAAAACAGGTTTTCTGCCCGTGGCGGATACATTTTCGCAATTTGGAATCACGAAAGGAAACTTACCCATTATTATGGCGGCACTTTCCCAGGGCCCGATTGTGGGAGCCTTTACCCACGCAGGGTTTCAAGATGCGGCGGATGGCGCCTCGCACGAAGCCACCACCTACTTTTCGGCGGTGAGTTCGATTCCGCACACGCTGGCGATTGCGGTCAGCTGTTCGGAGCAAGCGGAGGCACTGATGTTGGGAGCATTTCAGCGACTGGCCAAAGAGCGGGAGGCGGGCCAGGACGGGGAGAGCGCCCTCTTTTTTGCGGGGAGGGAAGATTTCCCTGCGCGCCTGGGAGAACGGCCGGAGGGTTATCCTTGGGGGAAAGCGACCGTGCTCCGTCCCGGCAAGGATGTGGTTTTGGTGGCGTGTGGCCCGATGGTTCCCCTCGCGCTGGAGGCGGCGGAGATTTTGGCCCAAGCGGGCAAGCAGGCTACCGTGATCGACAATCCGTTTGTCAATCGGCCTGACTTGGGAACGATTGCGCCCGCCGTGCAGGCGGCCGGGGGCCGGCTGGTGACGATCGAGGATCATCAAATCGTGGGTGGCATGGGAGCGATGTTGGTTCACGCGCTGGCGATTCAGGGGATCACCTTGAAGACAGCGGCCATTGGGATGAAAGGTGAGTTTGGGCGATCGGCGTACAGCGCGCGGGAGCTGTATGAGCACTTTGGGATGGGGCCGAAGGACATCGCTCAAGCAGCTCGAAAGCTGTCTTCTTGATCGAGCGGTTTGGTTTGGGTTGGTTCTGGGCTGGGTTGGTCTGGGCCAGCCTCGGGCAGGCTGAGATATTTATTTTGCAAAGGGAAGCAGGGGCCGAGTTGGTTTCGGTACAAGAGGTGCGGGAGGAAGGGGGGAAAATTTCCTACCGGGAGATGGATGGAACGGTTCGCGAGGTTGAAAAAGAAAAGATACTAACCAAGTTGCCTTCCACTCCCTTGGCCGAGCAGGAGCTGACTCGAGAAGAGGCGGTCGCCGCCATCAACGCAATTTTGGAGGCCAAGGCAAAACATCCTGCCTTAGCCGAGCCGCTGCAAAGGGAGGTGGAGATTTGGAAAGAGAGGTTGGACAAGATGCCCAATTCGGAGGATCCAGAAGCACTGGCGAAAGCAGAGGCCTCTTTTACGGCGGCCGTGGAAAGGATCGTGCCCGCGGCGTATGCGCCAAAAAAGAATTATACTTTGGATGAGCTCGTTCAGCAGCTGGCGGCTTTGGACGGGTTGGCCAGGGAGTTTCCTGAAAGAGCGGGCGAAGTTGAAAAACTGGCCTCGCCCTGGCGAGTGGAGGAGGAGCAGCACCGAGCAGGCAAAAAAAAGTTCGAGGGAAGATGGTTCGAGCCTCAGGAATGGGAACAGGAGCGATTTGCCCGACAGGGAGCCGCCAAGTCCGCATTTTTGGAAACGATCGAAACTCCGGCCGTATCACCGATCCTTTTGGGCCAAGGAATCTTTTTAGTCACACTGGCCTTGTTTCTGGGGGGAGCACTTCTCGGATTCAGTTTTTTATACCACGGGGTGGTGGAGTTGATGCGGTATCGGGCCTGGTGGAAGGGAGCAGCTTGGACTTTGGCGGGGATGATTCTTTTTGCCGTGGTCGCCCGTGGGGGAGTTTTGGCGGTGGCCGTGCCCGAGCCACTCCCTTTTGGCGTGGGAGCCGAGGGGCAAACCTTGGACGACCTCGTTTGGATGCAAGCGGGACTGCAAGAGCCATTGCCGCAGGAAATTCGGCTGACGGATGGGGAGGTCAACTCTTGGTGGGACCGTCGATTGAGGTTTGCCCCGATGGATGTGACGGATGTTTTGGCGGTGAGCGTAGTGAGTTGGCGGATTCAATTTGTGGATGGGGGAATGAATCTCGAACGTGCGGGCCGCTGGCTGGGACAAACCCTCCTTCTGCGCCATAAACTGATCTTTAGCCGATCGGAAAAGGGGGAGGATATTTATCGAGTGGAAGCAAGCTTGGGAAAGTTGCCGCTTCCTCCCGTGCTGGTTTTGCGCACTTGGAATCAATGGGTGGAGAGCCTTTTTCAACAGGCGAAGCTTTGTCCAGGAGCAACGGGGGTGAAGCTGGAGAGATTGGAAAAAGGGGCGGTGGTTTTATCGGCTCCCTAGCTCGTGTCTGGCAGGGGCTTTCATGGGGGTTGAAATATTGCGCAGGGTTGGGATATTAAGATAAAGGAGGACTTTGTTTTATGACAAATGGCAAAGAGTGGGCCGCCCGAATTCGGGGCGAAGTACAAAAGGCCATCATTGGCCAGGACGAGGTGATTGAGCGACTTTTGGTGGCGCTTTTAGCCAACGGTCACGTTTTGCTGGAGGGACTGCCTGGGTTGGCCAAAACCCTCCTGATCAAAAGTCTGGGGTCGGCCATGGGGTTGGATTTTGAACGAATTCAATTTACCCCCGATCTTTTGCCCAGCGATGTGGTCGGAACCATGGTTTTTCAACCGAAGGAGGGGACCTTCCGTGTTCATCGAGGGCCTGTGTTTGCGAATTTAGTTTTGGCGGATGAAATTAATCGTGCCCCCGCCAAGGTGCAGAGCGCCTTGCTGGAGGCGATGCAGGAGCGGCAGGTCACCATCGGAGGGGAGACCCACCATTTGCCGAAACCTTTTTTGGTCATGGCCACCCAAAATCCTTTAGAGCAGGAGGGGACCTACCCGCTGCCCGAGGCGCAGACCGATCGGTTTCTTTTCAAAATCTTGGTCGACTACCCGTCGGAGCAGGAGGAGCGGGCCATGATGGAGAGGTGGGGGCAGCTGAGCATGCAGCCGAAACTTTCGGCGGTGTCATCGGGCGAGGAGTTGTTGCAAATGCGAGCCAAGGTGGACGAAGTTTACCTCAGCCCTCCGTTACAGGCTTATATGTTGGCTCTCGTCCGGGAAACGCGCGTGGCCGCCGCGGCGGCGGGGAATGGGGGGAAAGTTCTCTCCTATGGTGCCAGTCCGCGTGCTTCCCTCGCCTTAGTTCAATCGGCCCGGGCCCTCGCTTGGTTGCACGGCATGAATCACGCCACCCCCGAGGTCGTGCAAAATGTATTCTTGGATGCGTTGCGGCACCGCGTGGGATTGACCTATGAAGCGGAGGCGGAGGAAACGACGACCGACCAGATTTTAAAGGGAGTGCTTGAGCGGATTCCCGTCCCGGCGGGGCAGTAAGGAGGGGAGGAGAGGACGGTGATCATGAGTACGGCAACCACGCCCGGGGAAGTGGCCCGAAAAGCCCCACTGGCTCTGCTCCGTAAGTTGGAGTGGCGAGTGCGGATGGCGGCCGACTCTTTTTTGGGAGGAGAATATCGGTCCGCCTTTCGCGGGCGAGGTCGCGAATTTGATCAGGTGGTGAAGTATGAGTTTGGGGACGATGTCCGAGATGTGGATTGGAATGTTTCGGCCCGTCTGGGAGAGCTCTATCGGAAAAAATTTATTGAGGAGAGAGAATTGACCGTGGTGATTCTCTTCGAGGATACCCCCGCACTCCAATTTGGTTCCGGGCAACGAACGAAGCGGGAGGCGCTGTTGGAGTTGGCCGGGCTCTTTGCCCTGACGGCGGCGGGGAATCGGGACCGGGTCGGATTTTGGCACGCCACTCCCGCTGGTCATCACGTACGGCAACCCGTGCGAGGCCGGGTGAATATTGTCCGAACCGCGGCGACGTTGCTGGGGCAACCGATTCCCAAGCTCGAGGATGGGCCGGAGGCTTCGTTGGAGTGGAAACTTTTTTTTCACGCTTTCCCCAAGCACAGCATTGTTCTGTGGCTGGGGGATTTTCCGCCACGACCAGTAGGTCCCGGTTGGGCGGCGCTGCGCAAGCGGTATGAGATGATCGGAGTGAGGGTGGACGATCCTTGGGATATTCAATTGCCGTCCTTGGGAATTTTACCGGCGGTGGATCCGGAATCGGGCGAGGTGTTGGCCTTTGATATGGGAACGAAAGACAGCCAGCAAAGGCATGCCCAATGGGTGGCGGAACGTGAGGCGGCGTGGCAGGAGTGGTTTCCCAGTCCGCTGCAGAGGCTGACTGCCGGCACGGAAGGGGATCTTCTCGAGCCGATGGTGACCTTTTTCCGTCGAAGAATGCAGGGGGTGCGGCGGTGAGTCCGACTCTTTTGCCCGGCGGATGGACGCTGGCGGACCCTTACTGGCTGCTGGCGCTTTTGCTCATTCCGCTGGCCGTTTGGTGGAGGAGTCGCCGGTCGCGGCCCGTTCTAGTGATTCCACGAGTGGCTCGGTGGGCGGGAGCCCCCGCGATTTCGCTGGGGAGAGGCCCATCCATTCTGGCGGGTTTGGGACTCGCGCTTTTGATTGTAGGGTTGGCGCGGCCACAGCAGTTGGAGGAGAAAAGACAGGTCAGGCAAAAAGGGTACGATATTGTTTTAGCGATCGACTTATCCCCCAGCATGTTGGCGGAAGATTACGAGGGGCCGACGGGAAGGATCAATCGGTTGCAGGCGATCCAGCCGATCATCGAGGCCTTTATTTCGAAAAGGCCAACCGACCGAATTGGGGTAGTGATTTATGGGGGTCGGGCCTACACCCTCTCGCCGCTGACCTTCGATCACGAGTGGTTGGCTCGGCAGATTCAGCGGTTGCGGGTCGGGCTGGTGGAAGATGCGACGGCGGTAGGGGACGGGCTCGGGTTAGCGGTTTCACGTCTTGAACAAACAGACAAGGAAAAGGAGGGCTTGCGAAAAGGTGCCTTCATCATCCTTCTGACGGACGGATCCAACAATAGTGGAGTGTTGGCTCCGCGACAGGCGGCGGAGCTGGCGAAAAAGAAGGGGATCCCGGTCTACACCATTGGGGCGGGGCGACCTGGAGTTGTGCCGATGCCTGTCATCGACAACGCGGGGCGGAAGTTAGGGTATCGGCAGGCGATTTCTGATTTGGACGAGGATACCTTACAAAGAATCGCGGAGACCACGGGGGGAAAATTTTTTCGGGCGATGGACTTAGGGACGGCGGAGGCAGCCTTTAGCGAGATCGATAAGAGGCAAAGGATCGAGTTTAGCGCCAAGGCGCAGTTGCGGGCGCACGAGTGGTTCTTTGCTTGGGTGGGGCCGGGGGTAGTGGCTTTTTTTGGGGGATTGGCTTGGGCTAGGCCCGGCAGGTGGGGAAGGGCGGCATGAGGCTTTTTGGAATTCTTTGGGAGGAGCCTTGGGTTCTTTTGTTGGTCCCGACGGTTCCCTTTTTGTGCTGGTTGATCTTTCGGGGAAAGGTTGGGCAAAGGGGGGCTCTGGCCTTGCCGAAGATCTTGCGGCGGTGGGCGGGGGCGCGGGCGGTGGTGGACCGGCCTGGGGCAACTCGCCGGAGAGGTGGCTACTGGCTGGCGATCGGAACGATGCTGGCACTGACGGCCCTGGCTCGACCCCAGTGGGGAAATTTGGAGGAAACGGTGTTTGACCAGTCGCGGGAGGTCCTGCTGGCGCTGGACTTATCGGCCAGCATGCTGGCGGACGATGTGAAGCCCACGCGATTGGCTCGGGCCAAGTTGCTCATCGGAAATCTACTGGACGAGTTACAGGGAGAGCGGGTGGGATTGGCCGTTTTTGCCGGGACTTCCTTTTTGCAAGTGCCGTTGAGTTCCGACTATGAGGTGCTGCGCGATATTCTACCTGGTTTAGACCCGTCGTATCTTCCCCAAGCAGGGACCGACTATGCGGGAATGTTGCGGGTGGCGGCGGAGGCGTTTGGGCAAAGCTCGGCAGCCGATCGCTTTCTAATTGTCTTGAGCGATGGGGAGGCGCACGACCCGGGTTGGAGAGCGGCGTTGGAGGAGTTAAAAAAGAAAAAGGTAAAAATCATTGGGCTGGGCATTGGCACGGCCTCGGGGGCACTTTTACCTGATCCCCAGGGGGGAGTGATGAAGGACGGAAGAGGCGCGGCCGTTTTAACTCGATTAGAGCCCGCCACGCTGGAGGCCTTGGCGGCGGAGACGGGCGGAATGTATCGGGAGGCGTCCAACTGGGTAGATGTACAGGAGATTTTGCAGGAGACGATCGACCAAGGAGAAGCGGGTGAATTTTCCAAAACGCGGGAAGCGCGTCAGGCCGAAAGGTTCCAATGGTTTTTGGCTCCCGCGGTGCTTTTCTTGGCGGCCAGCCTCGCACTGGAGATGCCTGTTTTGCCAGGGAGACGGAGAGTCGCCATGGGCGCGGTTGTCGAAGGAGACGGAGCTTTGCCTCCGGTGATCAAAAAGAAGACAAAATTGGTTTCGAAAGAGAAAGCAGCAGGGGCACTCGCATGAGGAGCTGGAAAGTTTTAGCACTGTTTGTGATCACTGCTGGGCGAGCGCAAGGAGCTCTTTCTCCCGATCCAGCGGGCCAAGCGGACTCGGCCGCGGGGCTTTCCCGTGCGGTGGCGGACTTGGCCGAGAAAAGCGAGAGGCCAGCGTTAGCGTATGCAGGCATCGCCGAAGAGACGCTTCAATTTGGACGACGCCCAGACGCAATCGAGAGATTGAATGCACCCAGC
>LIBO01000009.1 GCA_001438005.1 Verrucomicrobia subdivision 6 bacterium BACL9 MAG-120507-bin52
TCACTGCCGATGATGTCGTTTTCACCTTTCAAGCCATCTATGACCCCCGCTTCCCCAATCGAGCGGCCTTTGACCTCTCCGTGGACGGAAAAAAATTTAGCATCGAGAAAGTCGATGATTTCACCGTCCGCCTCTCCACTCCCGAAATCTACGCGCCCTTTTTAGAAACGGTCGGCGGAGTGGGACTTCTGCCCAAGCACGAACTCGAACCCGCCTTTCGCGATGGCTCCCTCCTCAAAGCCTGGAATGTAAGTATCGCCCAAAAAGAGCCCCGCCGCCTTCTCGCCACCGGTGCCTTTCGACTTCGCTCCTACCAACCGGCGGAGCGAATCGTCTTCGAGGCCAACCCCCACTACTGGCGCGCGGATGCCCAAGGAGTCCGTCTGCCCTACGTCGACTTCCTCGTCACTAAATTAGTCAAAGATGCGAACGCCAGCACTCTCGCCTTTGCCACTGGCCAAACCGATGCCGAAGGTCTCTCCCCCGATAATGTCGCCTGGATCGATCGCTACGCCTCCCGCTACGGATTCTCCGTTTTTAATCGCGGCCCCTCCCCCAATACCGGCTTCATCTGGTTTAATCAAAACCCCGGCCGAGACACCTCCGGAAAACCTTTCGTCGCTCCCCATAAACTCGCCTGGTTCACCGACCGCCGCTTCCGCCAAGCCATCTCCCACGGCATCGATCGAGAGGGACTGGTTCGCGGGGTTCTCTTCGGTCGTGGCCAGCCTCTCTGGGGGCCCGAAACTCCCGCTAACAAAAAATGGTACAACCCCAACGTCACCCAGTACCCTTTCAACCCTGCCCG
The DNA here is from genome assembly GCA_001438005.1 of Verrucomicrobia subdivision 6 bacterium BACL9 MAG-120507-bin52. GTDB lineage: Bacteria > Verrucomicrobiota > Verrucomicrobiia > Methylacidiphilales > Verrucolacustridaceae > Verrucolacustris. The sequence continues at coordinate 809 of LIBO01000009.1, forward strand.
CTCGAAAGAGCTCCTCACTCAGGCCGGATTTCAACTCGGCTCAGATCAAAAACTCCGTGACCGTCTGGGAAACGTGGTCGAATTCACCCTCAACACCAATCAGGAAAACCAACTCCGCGCCAATATGGCCACCGCTTTTAAGGAAAACATGCGAGACCTTGGCATCACCGTAAACCTCTCCTTTCTCGATTTCGGAACGCTCGTTGGAAAAATCCAAGACTCCTACGACTACGAGGCTGGCATGCTCGGCCTAACGGGCGGGGGCGACCCCGCCGGAGGAATCTCCGTCTACTCCTCCAAGGGGCGTCTTCACCAGTGGCATCCCAACCAAAAAACTCCCGCCACCCCATGGGAGGCCCGCATCGACCAACTGATGTCCGACCAGCTTCACACTCTCGATTACCCCACCCGGAAAAAATATTTCGATGAAGTCCAAAAAATCATGAGCGACGAAACCCCCTACATCTACCTCGTGACCGCCAACGCCTATGTCGGCCTCAAGGATCGCTGGAAAAATATTCGCATCCCGCCCCTTGGATCCCTCATCTGGAATCTGGACGAACTCTGGACCCCTCTCCTCACCCCATGACCGCATTTATTTTTCGTCGGCTTGCCGCCCTTCTTCCCATGCTCCTTGCCGTCACCCTGCTCGTCTTCGCTTTGATGAGCCTCGCCCCAGGCGACTTCCTCACTCCGGTCAAAGCCCAGCGTGACATCAATCCCGCCCTGATCGCCGAACTCCAGAAATCATTTGGTCTCGACCGTCCATGGTATGAACAGTACGCCCTCTGGCTCGGCAATGTCCTCCACCTCGATTTTGGCTACTCGTGGACCTACAAAGTCCCCGTCGCTCAACTCATCGCCCAACGCGCCCCGGCCACGATTCTGCTCTCTCTGACCTCCCTTCTTCTCGCTTGGACCTTAGCCATTCCCCTCGCCGTTCTGGCTGCCGCCCGACCTGGCGGTTGGATCGATCGCCTCACCTCCGCCGCCGCCTACTTTGCTTTGGCCATTCCCGAATTCTTTCTCGCCCTTCTTGCCGTTTGGATGGCTGCCCGCACCGGTTGGTTTCCCATCGGCGGACTTACCTCGCTGGATCACGACTTTCTTTCCCCCTCCTCCAAATTCTTCGACATCGCCTACCACCTCATCCTGCCCACTCTGGTTCTCGGCCTGGGCGGTGTCGCTGGCACTCTCCGCGTTCTTCGGGCCAATGTCCTCGATGTCCTCCAGTCGGAATATGTCACCGCCGCCCGCGCCAAAGGGCTTTCCGAAAAAGTCGTCCTCTTTCGCCACGTCCTCCGCAACGCCCTCAATCCCCTTCTCAGCACGATTGGCTACGCTTTCGCCGGCCTGCTCAGCGGCTCCCTCTTGGTGGAGAATGTAATGAACTATCCGGGTCTCGGTCGCCTCGTTTATGAGGCCTTTATTCGGGAAGATCAATTTGTCGTCCTCGGCTCCGTCGTCGTGGGCTGCTCTCTCCTCATCATTGGCAATCTTCTCTCCGACCTCGCCCTCGCCTGGTCCGACCCAAGGGTACGTTATGGTCGCTGATATTCTCCGCTCCCTTCTTCGTCGTCCCGCCGGCTTAATCTCGGCCACTCTCCTCGTTCTTCTTTATGGCATGGCCCTCTTCGCCCCTTTTCTCTCTCCCACCACTCCCTCTGCGCAAAACCTCGACCGTACCTATCACCCTCCCACTGCCCTCGTCTGGCAGGATGGCCACCTCAGCGTTCAACTTTACCAACTGGTCGATCCGTCCACCGCGGCTTACCAGCCTCTCCCCGAACGCTCCGTCCCCCTTCGCTGGTTTTCGGAAGGCCCGTCCTACAAACTTTTCGGCCTTTTTCCTGCCCATCGCCATCTATTTACCGTGCCCGACTCCCACCCCATTTATCTTCTGGGAAGCGATGCCACCGGCAGAGATGTTTTCACCCGACTGCTCTACGGTGCCGGAATCTCCCTCAGCATCGGCCTGATCGGTGTTTTTCTCACCAGCCTTCTCGGCCTCACCATTGGCGGTCTCGCCGGCTACCTCGGGGGTTGGCCCGACTCTCTCGCCATGCGACTGACCGAATTTCTCATGGCTGTGCCTGGTCTGTATCTCCTCCTTGCTCTTCGGGCCGCCCTTTCCTCCCGCTTTCCCTCCGATGCCACCTTCCTTCTCATCGTGGTTATTCTTTCCGCTCTCGGCTGGGCCGGCACGGCCCGAGTCGTTCGTGGCCTCGTCCTCTCTCTCCGCGAGCGTCCCTTCATTCTCGCGGCCAATATTATCGGCCAACGCCCTTGGACGATTCTCTTTCGCCATCTCCTCCCCAACACCTTCAGCTACCTCATTGTCGCCGCCACTCTCAGTGTCCCGGGATACATTCTAGGGGAAGCCGCCTTGAGCTTCCTCGGCCTCGGCATCCAAGAGCCCGCCTCCTCGTGGGGACTCATGCTCGGCCAAGCCCAAGATATCAAAATCTTTATGCTGAACTTCTGGTGGCTACTCACCCCCGGAGCCGCCATTATTCTGACCGTGATCGCCTTTAACCTCCTAGGGGACGCTTTGCGAGACGCCGTCGACCCCAGATTCAGGCTCCCCGGAAAATGAACCTTCTCGAAGTAAAAAATTTAACCGTCTCCTTCGATTCAGGGTCAAAACCTGTCGTCGCCGTCGATAACCTCTCCTTCTGCCTACAACCGGGAGAAACCGTCGCCGTCGTGGGGGAGAGCGGCTCCGGCAAAACCACCGCTGCCCTAGCCTTAACTCGCCTGACCCCACCTAGCCCCACCTGCACGCTTCAGGGAAAAGTTCTTTGGCAAGATGGAACCGACCTCCTCACCTGCTCGGAATCCGATCTCCAGAAAGCACGCGGGGGCAAACTCGCCTACATTTTTCAAGAGCCCTCCACCTCCTTAAATCCCGTCTTCTCCATCGGATTCCAGATTTCCGAAGCCTTGCAACTGCACCAACCCAAACTGACCGATACGAAAGCGGAAGTGGCTCGCCTGCTTGGGCTGGTCGGAATTCGTGATCCCGAACTTCGTGCTCGCGACTACCCCCATCAACTCTCAGGTGGGATGCAACAACGCGCCATGATCGCCATGGCGCTGGCTTGCCAACCCAAACTTCTCGTGGCCGATGAACCGACCACTGCCTTGGATGTCACCATTCAAGCTCAGATTCTCGATCTCCTCCGCGACCTGCGCGAAAAACTTGGCATGTCGGTTCTGCTCATCACCCACAACTTTGGCATCGTGGCCAACTTCGCCGACCGCGTTCTCGTCATGCTGGATGGTCAACTGGTCGAGCAAGGCCCCGTGAAACAGATTCTTAAATCCCCCCAACACCCCTACACCAAGGCACTGCTCGACTGCATCCCCCGCCTGGGCCAGAAAACCAAGCGCCTCGCTTCGATCGATCGCGCCGCCCTTGCCACCAAATGAGCTCCCCACTCCTCGAGGTCCGCCATCTTTCCGTTCACTTTCCCCTCCGCTCCGGCCTCCTGCAGAGACAAACCGGGGTGGTCAAAGCCTTAGACAACGTTTCCCTCACCGTGGAAAAAGGATCCACTTTGGGCCTTGTGGGCGAGAGTGGCTCGGGCAAAACCACCCTGGGTCGCGTCATCGTCCGGCTGGTCAATCCCACATCCGGATCGGTTCACTACGCTGGGCAGGAGTTGACCTCGCTTCATGGGTCCGAACTTCGCCCCTTCCGCAAAAAGATTCAGATGGTTTTCCAAGATCCGTACAACTCTCTCAACCCACGCCTTCGCATCGGGACGATCCTGGCGGAGCCTCTTGAAATTCACTTCCCCTCCATCAGCACCGCCGATCGCACCGAACGCGTGGCCGAGCTTCTCCAACTGGTGGGACTTGATCCCACCTTCGCCCGCCGGTTCCCCCATGAGTTCAGCGGGGGTCAACGCCAACGCATCGGGATTGCTCGGGCTCTCGCAGTCGAACCCGAATTCATCATCTGCGACGAACCGGTCAGCGCCCTCGATGTCTCCGTCCAAGCCCAGATCGTGAATCTCCTGATGGATCTCCAAGAAAAACTAAATCTTACCTATCTTTTTATCGCGCACGATCTGGCCGTCGTCGAACACGTCAGCGATCAGATTGCTGTCCTCGAACACGGCAAGCTGGTTGAGGAAGGTTCCTCCGAGCAGATCACCACCCACCCCTCACACCCCTACACGCAACGCCTCCTCGCCTCCATCCCCTCCCTCGACTAACCCGTTGGAGTCGTAGGTCATCGCTTGGATTGGACTTCTTTTGCATTACCCTCTTTTTGCCACATCCTTTTCAAAACTCGTAACCTCTTATTTCCCTAACAAAAACTAACCCGTGTACCTCCACTCCATTGGCACCGCTGTCCCCCCACGCGCCTTCTCCCAAGACGAAGTCCTTACCGCCCTCGAGCAAACCCCCAAATACCACGAGCTCACCCCCCGCTCGCGTGCCCTCCTTCGCAAAGTGCTCGGCAACCGGAACGGCATCGAAACCCGTCACTTCGCTTTAGAAAAAATGCCAGATGCTTTCGTTTTCGAACCCGACCAAATGATGGCCCGCTTCCAAAAGCACGCCCCCGACCTCGCCGAAACCGCCGCTCGCCAAGCAATCAAAAAATCTGGCCTCCCCATTTCCCAAATCGATGCTCTCCTCGTGGCCACCTGCACCGGATACCTTTGTCCGGGCCTGACCAGCTATCTCTCCCAAAGTCTCGGCCTGAAACCTTCCCTCACCTTTCTCGACCTCGTCGGCCTGGGTTGCGGGGCCGCCTTACCCGCCATTCAACAAGCCTCCTCCCTCATCTCCTCCGGCTTGGCCCAACACGTCCTCATCGTCTGTGTGGAAATATGCTCGGCCGCCTCCTACCTCGACGATGACCCCGGTGTTCTCATCAGTGCCTGCCTTTTCGGAGACGGAGCTGCCGCCACCATCCTCTCCGCCCAACCTCCCCCCGCCAAACGCACCGTTCGCCTCCTCAAAACCTTATCCCATCTCGAACCGAAGCACCGCGACTTTCTCCGCTTCGACCATCGCCAAGGCCTTCTTCGCAATCTCCTCGCTCCCGAAGTCCCCAACCTCGCCGCCCAACACGCCCGCACGGTCTTCCAGCAGGCAGGAATTCAACCGCAGAATATTTCAGGTTGGGTCTGGCATGGAGGCGGTCGTGACGTCTTAGCCGCACTTCGCCAGGAATTTTCCCTCCAAGAAAAAGATACGCAACACAGCACCGAAATCCTGCGCCGCCACGGAAACATGAGCAGTCCCTCCTGCCTCTTTGCCCTTCAGTCCGCCCTCGAAAACGGAGTGCCCGACGGAAAGTGGTGGCTCGCTTCCTTCGGAGCGGGATTCTCCAGCTACGGAGCTCTTCTCGAAGTCACCTCATGAGCTCGCGCCGACTGACCCCCGAACTTCTCGACTCCCTTCCCACTTCCGACCCCACCGCCATCGCCAGCCGGGCCGACCTCCGCCGCCTCCACCCGATCCTTGGGCAATCGCAACTCTGGCTTCGTTGGTTGCAAACCCACTACCCCGATCGACCTCCTGCCAGCCTGGTCGATCTCGGTTCAGGGGACGGTCACCTTCTCAGCCAGATTCTTCCCACTGCCTTTCCTCAGGGCGGACACGGTGCCCGCCTCTTTTTGGTCGATCGCCAACCCTCCGTTCCCGATGCCTCTCTGGAGCATCTTCGCCGACAAAACTGGCTTCCCACCGTCATCTCGGCCGAGGTGGCCGATTGGGCCAGCTCAGCCCCAGCCACCGAACTCATCCTCACCAATCTTTTTCTTCATCACTTTTCCGATGCCTCTATCCACTCTCTTTTCAAGAAAATCTCCTGTCTCTGCCCCGTTTTCGTCGCGGCCGAACCCTGCCGCTCTTGGGCGGGTGCCCTCGGATCCCGTCTTCTCTTTCTCCTTGGTTGTAACTCCGTTACCCAGCACGATGCCCGCGTCAGCGTCCAAGCCGGCTTTCGCAACCAAGAACTATCCTCCCTCTGGCCCAATTCCAACGACTGGTGTTTGACGGAACATCGACAAGGTCTCTTCACCCACCTTTTTTCCGCGACAAAAAAACTGTGAAGCCGATCACTATTTTGGGTGGGGGCCTGGCCGGACTCACTCTCGGAATCCAACTCCGACAGAAAAATGTTCCGGTCACCCTCCATGAGGCGGGCACCTATCCTCGTCACCGGGTCTGTGGCGAATACCTCAGTGGCCGCGCTCTTTCCGTGGTGGAATCTCTCGGCCTTCGCCCCGCCCTTCATCGGTTGGGCGCCGTCGAGGCCAGCGATATCCTCCTCGCGCTCGGCTCTTCCGTCCTACACCGCCGCACTCTTCCCCAACCCGCCCTCTGCCTCTCCCGCTATGAGTTTGACCAATTTCTAGTGCAGGAATTCACCCGTCTGGGTGGCGTCATCCACCTTGGCCAACGCGTTACTCCGGAAGCCAAAGAGGGAACCGTTTTGGCTACCGGCCGCCAACCCTCCACCACCGAAAACGGTTGGCGCTGGTTTGGGCTCAAAGCCCATGCCCGAAATGTCACCCTGCAAGCCGGCCTCGAAATGCATCTCTCCCCCCACGGCTACATTGGGCTCTGCCAAATCGAAAATCAGCAAGTCAATGTCTGCGGCCTTTTTCGCTCCCGCACCTCCATTCCCAATTTAGCCACCTCTTGGAAAAGCTGGCTTACTCATGATCCTGCTTCCCTTCTCCACCAACGGCTCCGTCACGCGGAGTGGAACGAATCCTCCTTTCGCTCGATCGCCGCTCTCTCCCTTTCACCCCAAAAGGCCGCCGGTCGGTTCGGGATGCGTATCGGCGATTCCCTGACCATGATTCCACCCGTCACTGGAAATGGCATGTCGATGGCGATGGAAGGTGCCCACCTCGCCGCTCCATCGCTCGTCGATTGGGCATCCGAAAAAATCGATTGGACCTCCGCCGCCCAACAAGTGGCCCAACGGCTCGACTCCACCTTCGCTCCTCGTCTACGGCACGCCCGACCCCTCCAGCAAGCCCTCTTCCATCCCATTCCCCGATCCATCCTCTGGAATCTTTCCCGCATTTTTCCCTTAATTCCATCCCTTCTTTTTCGTTTAACCCGATAATTTTCTCTTCGCCTTCAAGTGAAGTCTGACCGATAATTTCAGCGTGGATCTCAATCAGCTGACCGAAAACGCCCAAAAAGGAGTCGCCTCGGCTCAAGTCAACGCCGCCCAGCAAGGCCACCAAGCGGTCGAAGTCGAACACCTCCTTCACTCTCTCGCCGCCCAATCGGACGGCCTCATTCCTCGCCTCATCGAAAAGCTTGGCGTACAGCCCGCCCGATTCGCCGAACGGCTTGAATCGGAAATTGCGCGTCTTCCCAAAGTCTCCGGCCCAGGTGTTTCCCCTGGCAGTACCGTGATCACCCCTCGGCTCCAATCCCTTCTCGGCCGAGCGGCCGAGGAAGCCTCCAAGCTCAAGGACGATTACATCAGCGTGGAGCACATTCTTCTGGCCGCCTTGAAGGAAGACTCCCATACCGGAGTCGCCAAAATCCTGAAAGAGTTCGGCATCACCCGAGACAAGCTTCTGGCCGCCCTGCAAACCGTTCGCGGCGGCCAACGCGTTACCTCCGCCAATCCGGAGGCGACCTACGAATCGCTCGAAAAATACGGCCGCGACCTCACCCGCCTCGCTCGCCAAGGAAAACTGGATCCCGTCATTGGACGCGATCAGGAGATCCGCCGCACAGTTCAAGTTCTCTCTCGGCGAACAAAAAATAATCCCGTTCTGATTGGTGAACCGGGCGTGGGCAAAACCGCTATCGTCGAAGGTCTCGCCCGTCGGATCGTCGCCGGTGATGTCCCGGAAAGTCTGAAGGAAAAACGCATCGTGGCCCTCGACCTCGGTGCCTTGGTTGCCGGGGCTAAGTTCCGTGGGGAATTTGAGGAGCGGCTCAAAGCTGTCCTGAACGAAGTCGTCAAGGCAGAGGGTGGCATCGTTCTCTTCATTGATGAAATTCACACCATCGTCGGCGCCGGGAAAGCGGAGGGTGCGATGGATGCGGGCAACATGCTCAAACCTATGCTCGCCCGCGGGGAACTTCACTGCATTGGAGCCACCACCCTGGACGAATACCGCAAATACATCGAAAAAGATGCTGCCTTGGAGCGCCGCTTCCAGCCCGTCATGGTGGAGGAGCCCACCGTCGAAGACACCGTCTCCATTCTTCGCGGACTTCGGGAGCGATACGAGATCCACCACGGAGTTCGGATCCAAGACGCTGCTCTGGTTGCCGCCGCCACTTTATCCAACCGGTATATCACCGATCGTTTTCTGCCCGATAAAGCGATCGATCTGATCGATGAGGCCGCCGCCAAGTTACGCACCGAGATCGAATCAATGCCGGAAGAGCTGGAAAATCTCCAGCGGAGGATCCTCCAACTGGAAATCGAGCGTGAAGCACTCAAAAAGGAGAAAGACTCCGCCTCGAAAGAGCGCTTAAAAGCCCTGGAAAAAGAATTGGCCGACCTCAAAGCCAAGCGGGATGCCCTGCACGCGCGCTGGCAATCGGAACGGGGCGGGGTGGAGTCCTCCCGAAAAGTTCGGGAAGAAATCGAAAAGGTCCGCCAGCAAATCGAAACCGCGCAGCGGGCCTACGACCTGAACCAAGTCGCCGAGCTGCAGTATGGAAAACTTCCGGAGCTGGAGAAAAAGCTGAGGGACGCCGAAGCTGCCGCTGAAACGAAAGACAAAGAAAAGGATGCCAAACCCCGTCTCGTCCGCGAGGAGGTTACGGCGGAAGAGGTCGGACAGGTGGTGGCCCGTTGGACAGGAATCCCTGTCACTCGTCTGCTGGAAGGGGAAAAGGATAAACTGCTGCGCCTAGATAAGATTTTGCACGAGCGAGTCATTGGCCAAGACGAGGCCGTCCAAGCCGTGGCCGATGCCGTCGTTCGGGCCCGCTCAGGACTGAAGGATCCGAAACGACCGATCGGCTCTTTTCTTTTTCTTGGGCCAACCGGCGTCGGCAAAACCGAATTGGCCAAGGCGTTAGCCTCCACCCTCTTTGACAGCGAGGATGCGGTCATTCGCATCGATATGTCTGAGTATATGGAGAAGCACGCGGTCTCGCGTCTCATCGGCGCGCCTCCCGGCTATGTCGGGTACGAGGAGGGCGGGCAACTGACCGAGGCGGTTCGTCGCCGTCCTTACTGCGTCATTCTTTTCGATGAGATCGAAAAAGCCCATGGTGATGTCTTTAATACATTCCTTCAAATCCTCGATGACGGCCGTCTGACCGATAGCCAAGGTCGCACGGTAGATTTTAAAAATACTTTGATCATCATGACCTCAAACATTGGCTCTCCTCTCCTAATGGAGGGGCTCGATTCCAAGGGTGAGATTACCGAAAAAGCTCGAAAATCGGTCATGGCAGAACTTCGCCAACATTTTCGCCCCGAGTTTTTGAATCGGGTGGACGAGATCGTTCTCTTTAAACCGCTCACCCTTAATGAAATTAAAAAAATTGTCGATCTTCTGCTGAATCTCCTTCGCCAACGCTTGGGGGAAAGGCGCCTCACCCTCGACCTCTCCGACTCCGCTCGGGAGCACATCGCTCGTGAGGGGTATGACCCCGTCTACGGGGCTCGCCCCTTGAAACGATACCTCCAACGTGAAGTAGAAACCCGTCTCTCCCGTAAGCTTCTCGCGGGCGACATTCCCGATGGGTCTGCACTCACCTTGGCTTACCAGGATGGACAGTTGGACATTCAGGTCGCTTCCCCTAAAAAGTAACTCGTATGCCCTCTTTTGACGTAGTTTCCGAAATTGATATGGCGGAGTTGGCCAATGCCCTTTTAATGGCGCGCAAAGAACTCGCCAGCCGGTTCGATTTTAAAGGCGTGGAGTGGGAAATCGCGGAGGAGAAGGACAAGTTAGTTTTATCAGCCAAGGATCAATTTAAGCTGGATGCACTCCGAGAAATCGTCATCGGAAAATTGGCCAAGCGCGGGATCCCCCTTAAAAATTTGGAAACCAAGGATGCGGAACTTTCCTCGGTCGGTCGCGCCCGCCAGGAGATTCACCTGAAACAGGGCCTCTCGGGTGAAAATGCAAAGTCGGTCAGCCAATCGGTCCGATCCTCTGGATTGAAGCTTCAGGCCGCGATTGAGGGCGGTAAGGTTCGTGTTTCAGGCAAAAATCGTGACGATCTGCAATCCGCCATCGCGCACTTACGCGCGCTCGACTTCCCTGTTTCCCTCTCCTTTAATAATCTTCGTGAATAAATCCATCTCTCTGGCACTCCTCTTGAGTTGCTTGTCCTGCACCGCCGCCGACGAACCCGTCAAACCGGCCGAAGCCGTTCCCGCTGGATCGATTATCTGGCCCACCGAAATGGCCAAAAAGATCTATATCCTCCCCGTGAAAATCGACTCCGGCGCGATCGCCGATGCCAAGAAAAAGAATGAGCAAGGGATTTCGATTCTCCCGTCCGACGACGAGGATGAAACACGAAAGAAACTTGCTGACCTCAAAACTGATATCACCGCTTCGATTGTCGAAAAAATGAAAGATGCCGATCTGCCGGCGCAAGTTTGGACCTCCTCCTCTCCGGTCCCGACCGATGGCTGGAAACTGGAAGGAAATGTGGTGAACCTAGACCCAGGGAAAAAAGTGTTGGGCACCGACAATCCGGTCGTCGGGATCGTCATTTCAGTGGCAGATTCCACTCATCCCATTACCCAACCTTTTCTCGTCTACAACTGCTCGGCCAAAGGTAAAATCGCCCCGGGACCAGGCATCAGCCCCTTTGCGAAAGTGGGCAATTTCATTGCCAGCAGCACGGGTTTAAAAGAGTCCATGCAGATTGATCGTTTGGCCGATAGCGTTTCCGAGAAATTCACCGAAGCCATCGAGGGCCATGGCTTAAAGAAAAAAGACGACTAGTTCGGTTGTAAGGGCAAAGAAAGTTTCGGCCCTAAATTTGGGCTCCAAGGATTTCGCGTGAAGTTGTCCTTCGTTAAGGCGGATCGTGTTCCTTGGGCTAACCCAACGATATCCTGAATCTTCACGCCTTCCCATATGACTCCGTAGCCAGCAAGATTAACCTCAGCCAACCCCAAGAGCCGATAGGCGGGGGGTAGTCTTTGCTGATGAACGGGGTGAGCGGGATTCTCATAATGTTTCCGCAGATGCACATAAGCTCCCGCCAACTGGATCAACCCTTGATAAAACGCTGCTCCCTTGGCCCCACGCCCTTCCTCCAACCAAAGCGACTCTAAAACATCGTGTGCTTCGTAATAATCTCCTCGGTTGAAATGATGGAAATATGCCGCCAACCGAACATCCCGACCCCGAGGCTCTACCCCCTCCCATAATATCGAAATCCGGCTTGCTTTTTTCGACATCTCCATACCCTACCCGTTTTTTTTATTTCGCGAAGCTCTTGCCGTGCCTCTGTGGGTGATTACCTTCCGCCCATGGGAGATGCATCGCCCCGCGCCGCGGCCGCGGCCAAGATTTTGAATCACCCGATGGACTACAAGGTCTGCGAGGGTTGCGGGAGTATTGTCTTAAAGAAAGCCCTGCTGTGTCCCAACTGTCACGCCTATCGCTTTGACGAGGCAGTGACCCGCGTCATCCTCCAAGCGGAGATTCTTGGATCCCGAGATGCCGCTTCCGTTACCAAAGACGACTACAACTAGACTGCCGGCTCGTTCCACCTACTCCCCCTCGCTACCATTCGACACATGAAACTTACCTTGGGCCATAGCCCCGATGCGGACGATGCCTTCATGTTTTACGCCATGGCAAAAAATCTGGTGAACCTGCGTGGCCACGAATTCGCCCACATTTTGCAGGATATCGAAACCCTCAATCTTCGTTGTCAGGCGCAGGAGTTGGACATCTCGGCCGTTTCCTTTCACGCTTACACCACGATTGCGGACAGCTACGCGCTTTTGCCCTGCGGGGCCAGCTTTGGCGATGGCTACGGTCCCTGCTTGGTGGCCAAAAGAAAAATCGACCGAGCCACCATGAAAAAAGTAAGGATTGGTGTGCCCGGACTCCTGACCAGCGCTTACCTTACTCTCCAACTTTACTTGGGACTTCCCCACGGATCTTTTCAGGCGATCAATCTTCCTTTCGATAAAATTCAGGAGGAAATTCTTTCGGGAAGAATTGATGCTGGAATTATCATTCATGAGGGACAACTGACCTACTCCGAAGAGGGCTTCACCTTGTGTGAGGATTTAGGTGTCTGGTGGGCCAAAGAGACGCATGGATTACCTCTTCCCCTTGGCGGAAACGTGGTTCGAAAGAAGCTTGGTGCCGAGGTGA
>LIBO01000010.1 GCA_001438005.1 Verrucomicrobia subdivision 6 bacterium BACL9 MAG-120507-bin52
CTCGGTCGCCAATTTCCCTGCCCTAGCTTTTCCAGTGTCAAAGTCTGGTCGAGGGATACCTGCAAAGCGTCGCTTCCATCCCTATGCTGGGCACGAACCGATAGCTCCTGTATCGCCAGCTTCCCCGTACTGCCGGTCGGCCATGTCGCCTCCGCACTCGCGATCGCCGATGAGAAATCCACCAGACGAGTTTGACTCGAAGTGCCGGTTTCGACCCTCATCGAGCCGTTGAGTTTTGCCTTCACCCGATCCTGCTGCCCTTTTCTCTCGAATTGAAACGAGCCCGAGCCCGCGGCGTCCTGCCACTTCCAGTTCGGCGTGATCAAACCCAAGACAGGCACCAAAAAAGAGGATTCCACCCGCGTCAAATCCATGATGGCCTTGCCCTCTCCACTTGCCGGCGACCAAATTATCGATCCCTGACTCTGCCACAAAACTTGGCCCGATTGCTCCGCCTGCCCCACGATCTCGGGCATCGACCATTGACCGGCCTGGTGAATCAACTCGGTCGAAGCTCTGCCCTTCCAGGTTGGCACGCCCTGCCCAGCCCAGTGCATGTTGTCTAAAGATAGCGAGGCGAAACCTTTTCCCTGATCCTGCAGATTCCCTGAAAACTCCAAATGTAACTTCGCCTGCCCCGAATCAGGCCACAGTTTGGCGGCGGACCACGCCTGCCCAAACCCTGCTAAACCCACCTCCCCATCCCCCATCACCCAGCCTGACCCCTTCCCCCAATCCCACTCGGCTGTCACTTTCGCCTGCAAATCCTGCGCCCCACCCCCCGCCCACGCCACCTGCACGATGCCCTCCTCTAAATGCACTTTTTTTGTGCCATCCAAAACCCCCCGAAACTCGATCCCTGCCGTATCCACCCTTGCCTCCCCTTGCAGCCAAAGCCCGCTCGCACGGATCGACCGACAATCCACTTTTCCTTTCAGCTGAACCGTTCCCCCTTGAATCTTTGCGTTTCCTTGAGCCGAAAGTTGGCCTCCCTGGACTTTGAGTTGTTTGGGGGAAATAAAAAGAGGAGCCACCGTGGCCACTTCCACTCCTTGAAACAGCCACTGCAAAGTCGCCGCCTCGGTTGACGTCGGTACTCCCCCCTGAAAAGAAAATTGAGCAGGTCGATCCAGGCTCGCCTGGAGATCGGGAGCGATACCTTTTTGCCCCAACTCCAATCGGAAATTTTCCAGGCGCAACTCCTCCCTTTCCGCCACCCAACTGCCCGACCCAACTGCCAGTAAATCGGAGGGTCTCGCAGGCCAGGCCAATCCCACGCCCGACACAATCTGAACCCCTTGCCCTTGAAGTTTGGCACTGCCGAGGATCGGTTGATCGCTTCCCCCCTCAAGTTGAATCTCTCCGCCTATCGTGCCCGCCACCGATTTCACCCCCCGGGTCTGAAAGAGAATACCGACCACCGCTAAATTCACCGGATCAAGATTCAGATTCATTTCCCAGCTCCCCTTGGAACTCCAACCCCCCACCGCCGTGGCGGCCACCTTGGCTCCACCGACACCCTCCCACGATCCATGCACCTTCTCTACTTTCCAATCACCACCCGTCGATACCGTGACCTGCCCGTCCAGAGCCAAGCGGCAGGGTGCGACGAGATCCAAATGAGCAATGTCCACCACTGTCGCCACGTCTGCGCTGAGCGTTCCGCTCCACCGATCCAACCCAGCTCCCGCCTCACTTTTCTGCGCCTGAAAACCAATCGAACCAATTCCTTCCTGCTTTTCCGGCCCATTCCATGAAATTTTTTCGACCTTGCCCTGAATCTCCTTCGGCGAACGTCCATCCCATCCCTTGGCGTGGGCCTTCACCTCACCCAGAATCCACGCCCCAGCACCTTGTCGAACTCTACCCTCCGTAATCTCCAGCGAGGCCTCCCGTAAAGAGAAAGGCAGCCTGGGCATCGCCCCACTTTCCGCGCCCTGTTGAATCTCAAGGTCGATCAGCCCGAATTTAAAATCCGCCTGCACAATCTCAGGCCTGCCTGAAAGCAGACTCTCCAAATCCACCACGACAAAGGCAGAGTCTAAATCGATCCGAGACTTGGCCGCATTCACCGCCTCCAGTCCTTGAATTTCTAACTTTCCCAATGGGGTCAGACGGGCAGATACAGCCCTAGCTTTCCAGCCCACAGACTTAGCCATCAAAGGCAACGTCACACCGCGAAAGACGTTTGGTTCAAAAAGGAGACTCGCCACTACCCCGAAAAACGTGCCCAAGGAGATAAGAAGAAGCTTAAAGAACCCTCCGAAATGCATGAAGAGATCATGCCTCACCTTCACCCCCACTCGCAATCCCTGACAAGTACTCGCCACCCCAAAAAAAACCTCTTAACTAAAAAGGGTGCGCGTCGCCCTTTTTATCCTCTTGCTCGTCGCCCCAACAGTCTGGGCCCAAAATGACGCTCCTGATCTCCGGGCCTTGGCCAAGAAAACCCGTCCTGCCGTTTACCTTCTGGTTCTTCAGGACGAGGACGGGAAAACGATCGCCGCCGGCACTGGATTCCTGATTTCTGGGGAGGGTCTCTTGGTCACGAATCAACACGTCATCGCGGAAGCGCACACCATCATCGCCAAAGCGGAAAATGGGGGCCTTTTTCCAATTCGGCGCGTCGTCGCCTCTGACTCTCGCAACGATCTAGCCCTTCTTCAACTTGAGGGGAAAGATTTGCCCTTTCTCTCCCTCGCCCCCGACTTCTCCGCCGAAGTCGGCACTCGTGTGGCGATCATCGGAAGCCCCCTTGGGTTAGAGGGCACGCTGACGGAAGGAATCGTCTCGGCCCGACGCAGGCTGCCCAAAGAAAATCGCGATGTCCTACAGATCAGTGCTCCCATATCCAAAGGTTCAAGTGGTTCCCCCGTTTTAGACTCCCAAGGTCGAGTCATCGGTGTTGCCTCTTTTCTTCTTCAAGATGGCCAATCTCTTAATTTTGCCTCTCCCTCGGAGAAGTTACGCCGCCTATTGAACGCCAACTCACTCACCCCAAACTCACCTCTGCCTACGCAAACTCAGTCCGCCCAGAACACCACGTACACCGTGAAGTCCGGCGATACCCTCGCCCAAATCTCTCGTACTCTTAAAAAACGCGGCGTTTCTGCCTCCGTGGATGAGATCCGTGCCTTGAATCGATTAGCGACCAACTCACTTATCAAGCCGGGGCAGGTTCTCCAAATCCCCCAAGGCCGGCCTTGAAAACCTCCCGGTTCAGCCTGCGCCCGACATCGACAAGGGGCTTCCTTAGCCAGACCTTTTTCGCCAGTCGTGCCGGCGACAGCCGAAACTATGTGCTGAAGGTCGGACCCGAAATTCCCGAGCGAAGAAAATGGGCCAGGGAACTTCGCGTATTTGCAAGAGAAGTTGCCGCCTACCGTCTACTAGCTCCGCTCCGTGGCAAGTACTCTCCGAAGATGTACGCCGGGACATCGGCTCATCGGGGCGCAAATGGGCTCCTCCTCATCGAAGAAATTCGTGGCGCTACCTGCCGCGACCAAATGATTGGCCTCACCCTGCCCGAACTTGCCTCCGTTGCCCGCACGATCGCTCGTCTTCACGCAAAGTTTTGGAATTCCCCTCTGCTGCGACGAACCGATGGGTTGCCTTTCCACCGCTACATGCGGGCGCACGAAGTGAGGCGTCATCTTCCCTCTTTCCTGCGATGGACCAGGCGATCGGTGCAAGAGAGACACTTTTTCAAACAACTCCCCCAACGTGTCTCTTTGGCCTTAGCCCACTTTCGGAAGCGACCGGCGACTCTTGTCCATGGCGACCTCCGCTCCGACAATATTTACTTCGGCCGCACCTCGATTCGTTTCATCGACTGGGGTCTTGCACTCGCTGGCCATGGCACGTTCGATCTCGCACGCCTGATCGGTGGCAGTGCTCGCACCCCCCTCACCCTTGCTCAACAGATCACGATCTTCGAAGTTTGGCATCGATCCCTTGTCCGCTCTGGGATTTCCAACTACCCGAGACAAAAGGCATGGCAGGATTACCATCACGCCGTCGCGCTCACCCTGACGATTCCGGTTACTAACGCCCCTACTCTGGCTAGGTTTTCAAGTCGCGGGCAAAAACTTGCCCAGCTGATTACGAAAAGATTCCTGCGGTCTGCTCGGGAACTTACCGCTTCAAGCTGCTCAATCCTTCAGTAAATATTTTGCCGCCTCGTTCACATCCTTGTCCCCCCGACCGGACAAGTTGACCAATATAATCTGATCTTTCTTCAGCCGGGGTGCCTCTTTCATGGCAAAGGCCACCCCATGGGCTGTCTCCAGCGCAGGCAAGATTCCCTCAATTTTGCCTAAGGTCGAAAAGGCATCCAGTGCCTCATCATCCGTGGCGTAGGTGTATTCCGCCCGACCGATATCCCGCAAGTGGCAGTGCTCCGGGCCCACTGCGGCATAGTCCAGCCCGGCTGAGACGGAGTGGGTCGATTCAATCTGACCATCCGAATTTTGCAGGAGAAACGATTTCGATCCTTGCAGAACACCTAACTTTCCCCCTTGGAAACGAGCGGCATGTCGTCCGGGCTGAATTCCCTCCCCACCCGCTTCTACCCCGACGAGACGAACCTCTGGATCATTCAAAAACGCATAAAAGATTCCAATGGCGTTACTCCCTCCTCCCACACAGGCGCAAATCACATCGGGCAACCTCTCCTCCCGTTGCATCAACTGGGATCGTGACTCCTCTCCGATGACCTTGTGAAACTCCCGCACCATGTAGGGATAGGGATGGGCCCCGTAGGCCGTTCCCAAAACGTAGTGGGTCGTGCGAACATGGGTCACCCAATCCCGCATCGCCTCATTCACTGCTTCCTTCAGCGTCTTCTGCCCCGCCGTCACGCCTACTACCTTGGCTCCCAAAAGCCGCATCCGGGTCACATTCAAGGCTTGGCGCCGCATGTCCTCCTCTCCCATGTAAATAATACACTCCATCCCATATCGTGCCGCCATGGTGGCCGTCGCCACCCCGTGCTGACCCGCTCCCGTCTCCGCAATAATCCTCTTTTTTCCCATTCGGCGAGCCAAGATAACTTGTCCCAGAGCATTATTAATCTTATGGGCTCCGGTGTGCAGCAGGTCCTCCCGCTTAAGATAGATTTTTGCGCCGCCACAATGCTGGGTCAGTCGCTCCGCAAAGTAGAGGGGGGTCGGACGCCCCGTAAAATCCCTGCGCATCTCCTGTAATTCGTGGAGAAAGGCCGGATCTTTCTGGGCGCGGGCAAACTCAGCCGCCAACTCCTCTAAGGGGGCGACCAAGGTCTCGGGGACATACCTTCCACCGTAGACACCAAAGTGTCCCGAGGCATCCGGTCCAACTGCGAGAGGGGCTGAAGTAGGCATGCAGGGACTCTACCCTAAAAACGGCCTAATGAAACCCTCCTACTTTCCCGGGAAAGTAGGATAGTTAACCCCTCAATCGCCTTAGAGCCCCCGCCGGATCTCCATCCCTCATGAGGGTCTCTCCCACTAACACGCAGTAAATCCCCTCCGCCTCAACCCGCTTCACATCCTCCCGCGTGCGAATCCCGCTCTCGCTAATTCCCAGACAGTCAGACGGAATTTCAGAGGCCAACTCCTCCGTCGTCCCCAGATCCACCGCAAAAGTGTGCAAGTTCCGATTGTTAATCCCGATAATATCCACCCCCGCCTCTAAGGCCCGATCCATTTCAGCCAAATCGTGCACCTCCACCAAAACATCCGACTGAAGGGTTTTGCCCAAATCGTATAAACGCTTCAACTCTTCGTCCGTCAAAGCGGCCACAATCAGTAGAAACGCGTCCGACCCAGCGGCCACACTTTCATACACTTGCGCCTCGGTCAGAATGAAGTCCTTGCGTAAAACGGGTACCGCCACCTCGGCTCGAACTTGCCGCATGTGGTCCAAGGATCCCCGAAAATACTCCGCGTCGGTCAGAACCGAAATCGCTCCCGCCCCCCCTGCCTCATACAACTTTGCCTGCGCCACCGGATCATAAGAGGTAACAATCGATCCCGCCGTTGGCGAGGCCGCCTTACACTCCGCAATCACGGTCACAATGCCAGGTTGAAAAAGGTTCGACCGAAACCCGCGAAAATCGTTTCTGAGGAGAGCCTGCCGTCGAAACTCCCCCTTCATGCTCTCAATCGCCGCCGCCTCTTGGCGCTTGGTTGCCAGAATCTCCGCTAACCGATCGGCGCCGCTCTTCATTCCTCTTCCTCCTCCACCGGTCCCGACCTTTTTTTCCCTTTCAAAAATGCGTTCAAAAACGGATCGATCTCCCCATCCAACACCGCCTGCACATCGCTGGTCTGCTCCCCTGTCCTCAGATCCTTCACCATCTGATACGGTTGCAGCACATAGGATCGAATTTGATGCCCCCAACCGATCTGCCCTTTCGCGGCGTAGTTCTGCTCTTGCTCTGCCATTTTCTTATCCAATTCTGACTGTTTGATCCGTGCGGCCAGCACCTTCATGGCGGTCGCGCGGTTCTTGATTTGCGATCTCTCGTTTTGACACGTCACCACTAGGCCAGTCGGAAAGTGGGTAATTCGAACGGCTGAATCGGTCGTATTCACTCCTTGCCCACCATGACCCCCCGCCCGAAACACATCCACCCGAATGTCTTTGTCCGGAATTTCCAACTCCACCACCTCATCCGGTTCCGGCACAATTTCAGCCGAAGCAAATGAGGTCTGTCTTTTCCCTTGCGAATTAAAGGGAGAGATTCGCACCAAACGATGGACTCCTCGGTCCGCCTTTAAGTACCCATATGCGTTTTCACCGGAAATTCGAAGCATCGCGTTCTTTATGCCCGCCTCTTCCCCCGACAAGATATCCAATACCTCCACCTTGAAACCCCTTCTCTCCGCCCACCTCTGATACATCCGCATCAGGATGTTCGCCCAATCACACGCCTCCGTGCCTCCTGCCCCAGCGTTCAGACTCAAAATCGCATTCCGGCGGTCGTCCGGTTGCGACAGGATAAATTGTACCTCCGTCTGCTCCAACAAGGCCAAACCCGCCCGTAGTTCCCGCGCGTAATCCGCTTGGGCCTGTGGGGTTCCGTCCTCCTCCGCTAACTCTAAGTGGACGGGTAAGTCGCCAATCTTACGTTCGAGCTCCCGCATTAAATCCAGCTTTTTACGTAACGCATTGGCTTCCGCGGCTATCTTTTGGGCCTGAGTGGAATCGTTCCAAAAGTCGGGAGCCGACATCCGCCCCTCCAACTCTTTCAGCTGCCCTTCTAGTTTTGCTGGGTCAAAGAAACCTCCGTAACTCCCGCAAGCGGGAGTTCACGGAGGCGAGGTCGATCGTTTCTAGGGCAAGGGTCATGAATTACCTTGGCCTTGCCTGCGGTTCGGCTCAAGCCACTTTCCTGCTCATCCATATTCCCAGAGCCACCAGCAGCATCGAGCCCCAGACTGGCCACTCCCCCCACTGCACGTAGAAAGTTTCCCTTGGCTCGGTTAAATCCAGCTCCCCCGCTAAAAAACCTGGCTCCTGAACGGATCTACTCTCTGAACCGCAAAGTTCAGAAACAAGAACCCCCCGCGGATTGATCAAGGCCGTGACCCCATCATTCGTTGCCCGCAAAAGAGGCAACCGAGTTTCGATGGCCCGAAAGCGGGCATTCTCCAAATGCTGCCTGGCCCCCGCTGACTTCCCAAACCAAGCATCGTTGGTGAGATTCACCAAGAGATGAGGCAACTTTTTCGCGGCACGACGAACCACCCGCGCCATCGAATCCTCAAAACAGATCAGCGGGGCAATCCTTACCCCGCTCCCCACCAACTCCAAAATTCCAGGCTCTTTCCCCGCCGTCAAATCCCCACCAGGAGGGACCATCTTTCTCAGCCACGGGAATGTCCCCGCCAACGGCACATACTCACCCATGATCACCAAGTGCGATTTGTCATAGACTTGAACAGGGTTCCCCTCGGCACCCGTGAAAAGCACCGCACTATTGAAGGTCTCAGGCCCACGAATATCCAGCGAACCCGCGAGAAGCGAACGAGCTCCCAGTCTTCGAACCTTTTGCACCGCTGCTTGAAACGCCGGTTCCTCCCTCCATCCCGTTCCGGCCAAACTTTCCGGCCAAACTAAGAGGTCGACTGGAGCATGCGCCACCAACGCGATCTCCGACCAGCGGGTAAGTTCCTCCGCCACCTTCACCATTTTGGCCGATCTCCACGGATCTTGCGGCACCGCCGGCTGGATGGCCGCGTAGCTCAGCGTCACCACGGGGTTTTCCTGAGGCCGCAAAACCGCCCTCGATCCGTACACCATCGTGACCCCTAAAACCAAAACCCCCGCCGTGAAATCCCATCTCGGCTTCCACTTTTGCGATCCCCGAATCTCCAATTCGAACCGCCGCGCGGTCAGAGTTAAAGTCAGTCCTCCAAACGCTACCACCCAGGACAGAATCGATACTCCCCCCAACTCGGCCACTTGCGCCAGTAAGAGCAGGCTCCCCTGAGATACTCCTAATCCATTCCATCCAAATCCGCTGAATACGATGCCCCGCAACCACTCGGTCACTACCCAGGCCGATGCCCCCAACACCACATGACAAATATTCCACCCACTGGTCATTCGTTCCGTGTCCCCGCGGGCAAACTGGACCCATAAGACAAACCAGAGCGCTGGGTAAATCGCCATGTAAACGCACAGAACCATCCACCCCGCCACCGTCACCGAGGTCAGCCAACTAAAAGTGGTCAAAAAGTGAGTCACCCCAGCAAACCAGCCCAGTAAAAAACTTTCTCGTAATTTTGGTCTCTCCCGCACCCCGTAGTAAGCCAAGGGGATCAAAGCCAGCCACCCCGCCAAGGGTTGGCTGAAAGGGGCAAAGCCCAACGTCAAACCTAGGCCAGTCAACCCGGCGCAGATCCAACCTACAGAGGGGATTCCGTACATAATCTTTTTTCGTCCTCCTGAGCCCCCGAGTCAACGTTGACGCGAGCTTGTCGCCGAAGCCGTCCTGCTCTTACCTCGAGGTGTGATTCCTGCCCGTCTTCGCGAATGGCTTTGGAAGTTTTTTCTTATCTGGGCCGGGATTGGCTTGGTGGCCGTCACTTTTCGACTGACCCCCGCCTGGGCCGAAACCCTCCCCCTGCCCATTGGGTTAGTTCGCTTCATCACTTTCTGTCTACGCAATGGTGATTTCATTTCGATGCTTCTCGCCGCTAGTCATGTTTACTTTTCGGCGGTCGATCGATTAGGACTTCGTCGGGCAAGAATCACCGCTGTCGCCATTCTCGTTTCCTCCGCTCTGCTCGAAACGGTGGGAACGATGAGCGGGATCCCATTTGGCTCCTATCAGTACACCGATGCTTTTGGCCCTCGTCTGGGCGGCGTCCTGCCCCTGGCGATTCCCCTCGCCTGGTTCGCGGTCGTGGCGGGAGCCAACCTGAGCCTGAGTCAATATTGGAGGGATGGTTCCCGCGCCCCCATCGCCATCGCCACCGGGGCTTTCGCCATGACTTTTGATTTTTTAATGGAACCTTTCGCCTATGCCATTCGAGGGTACTGGCACTGGGCCGGAAACGTGGTTCCCCCACAAAACTTCTTCGCTTGGTTTATCTTTAGCGCCCTGATGGCTTGGGTCACCCCCATCTACGCGGAACCGTCCACCCGCCCCGACCCTCGGCCTGCGATCACCCTTGGGTTAATGAGTGGGCTTTTTATTGCCGCCCGAATCACCCACGGGGTTTAATCACAATCCATTCAATTGTTTCGACGCCTCCACCAAATTCCAATCCCTCGCACAAGCTTCTGCCCCATCGAGAGGCTGTGGCGCGTTCGGAAAACATCGTAACCGGAGGCCTCGATCGGATCCAAAATCCCCGCGTACAGCTCTCGCATGAACCAAACCGACATCTGGGCTCCTCCCCGAGGTAACATCGCGATTCCGGGTTCGGCCAAACGATACTGCTCCCGAGCCCGCGAGACCTGAAACTGCATAAACTCGCTCCAGTGACCGGAGGGTCGTCCCATCAGAAGATCTTCGGCACGCACCCCGTACTGCTCCCGCTCCCGTGCGGGCAGGTAAATGCGCCGCGCACGCGCATCCTCAGCTACATCACGCAAAATGTTGGTCAGTTGCATCCCTCGTCCCAAATCCAGTGCCCTCGGCTCGGCTTGGGGATCGTCCGATCCAAACACCCTCATCATCATCAACCCGACGGTGCCCGCCACCCGATAGCAGTATAAATCTAGCTCCTCCCACGTCTGAAGGTTCACCGGACCCGCGTCTCCCGCCACCCCGATCGCCAGATCTTCAAACCAGCGCCGCAAGATTTTCGTGCGCCGCGCACAATCCCGGAAGGCAGGCATCCACTCTTCCCCCGGTCGATCTCCACCGTCCTCAAAAGCCCGGATCAGCATCTCCCCCGCCACCTCGGGCCGGACCGATTCGCCTCGGGCCGCCACCTGATCGACCGCATCGTCGATCGACCGGCAACAGGCGTACACCGCATAGGCGTCGAAACGAACCGACTGGGTTAAAACGTGCGAGGCAAAATAGAAAGTCCGGGCATGCTCTCGAGTGATCGCCTGAGCCGCACGATACGATTGCGCTAAATCAGGTGACAAGGTTGCCACCCACCGTCTAACTCCCCAAACGCACAGTCTGACGCACCCAATCAATTGCTTCCGAAATAGAGGCCTGCTCGACTTGGGTCAGGTGAGAATCCGCCAGGAGCCGATTCGACTCCTCAAAAAGGGACCGACACTTTTCCTGCATGGCTTGAATCGCACCTGATTTGCGCAACAAATCCTGAACCTTCGAAATGGAGGCTTCATTTCGGGCAGATGAGTGAAAACACATCTGCAGGAAAGAGCGATCCACCTCCCCTAACCTTTGATACGCTTCGTGGATGAGTAGGGTCTTTTTGCCCTCCAAAAGATCGGTGGGGAGAAGCTGGTCTTTCCCATCCAAATGAGAAATTTCCAAGAGATCGTTTTGAATTTGGAAGGCCAGACCCAGCGGTTCGGTCACCCTCGCCAGATCCTCCGCTTTTTCGGTCGAGGCCCCCGCCAAAAGAGCCCCAATCACGCAGGGAGCCTCAAAGGTGTAGCGCGTTGTTTTGAGTAAGTAGGTGATCTCAATATCCTCCCGAGTCACTCGGCCGATATCTTTCGACCCCAAAAGAATGTCAAAGATCTCCCCCACGCCTGTGTCCGTGACATAGGAGAGAAGTTTTCCAAGCGCCTGTTGCCTCGGTCCAACGTCAAAAGCGCTCTGCTGGAGAGTTTCCACCGCCAGAGCGAAGAGAAGATCGCCCACGACCAAGGCAACTCCTTGGCCCGTTCGCTCCGCGTGACTCATTCTGCCCTGTCTTTGCTCGACCAACTTGTGAAATGTGGGCAAGCCGCGCCGCTTTTCTGATCGGTCAATCAAATCGTCGTGCACCAGAACGAACGCGTGCAATAGCTCCAAGGAGAGAGCCGCCTGAATCAAAGCCTTGTCACCCCACTCTTTTTTCCCTCCCAAAGCCCGATAAGTCAGAAGCAGAAGGAGAGGCCGAATGCGCTTTCCTTTCCGACCGACAAACTCACACATGTCGAAAAAAATGGGCTCAAATAACTCCCCGAAGTCGTAACGCTCTTTTTGTTGATGGAAAAAAGCCTGCATCTCCTGCTCTAAAAGCCCAGGGAGACGCTCCCGCTCGGTTAGGTGGGGAGTTGAACTCATACGACAGAATACGGGCAAAGATGGGACTCAGGCCAACCGGAAAAGATCAAGTTATTCATATGGTGTATTCACTACCTTGGGGTCTTTCCGATTTCGGGATAATTTTTAAAGTCGCATGTTCCGCCAAGACAAGGTGATGGGGCGGAATACTTTTGGTCAAAAAGACTCCCCCTCCAATTGTGCTTCCCTCCCCCACCACCGTTTCTCCACCCAAAATTGTGGCCCCAGGGTAGATGGTCACCCGACTCTCGATCGTAGGATGGCGCTTTCGGCCACGCAAAGTCTGGGCCCCCGCAACCGAGCGCGCCCCCAGGGTCACCCCATGATAGATACGAACTTCCTGACCAATCTCTGTGGTTTCTCCAATGACTACGCCCGTGCCGTGATCAATAAAAAATGATGGGCCGATCACCGCGCCAGGGTGAATGTCGATCCCCGTCCGGCTATGCGCCCACTCGGTCATCATTCGCGGAAAGAGAGAAACACCCAAAAGATGCAGTTCGTGGGCCATCCGCTGGACCGCAATCGCCTCCACCCCAGGGTAGGCCAGAAGAATTTCCTCCACGTTCCTCGCTGCCGGGTCCCCCGCCATGACTGCCTCCACATCGGTTTTTAAGACCGTTCGAACCGCAGGAAGCCGGGAAAGGAAAGCCTGAACTTTACCCGCCACAGTTTCCCCCGCCACGATTTTAGCCGCCATGCTCTTTCCAACCTCCCGTTCGAGTGACTTTTCCACCGAGCGCAAAAGGGATGTAATGGCCGGGCCCAACTCCTTCCCTTCCAGGTCGTCTCCGTCGTAAAATCCGGGAAAAAGGAGATGGAGAAGATCTTGCGTGATCTCCGCCACCGCTTTTTTGGAGGGAAGTTGCGTTCCGCCCAAGTGGTTGATCGCCGCTAATTCGGCATAGGATCTGACCATTTTGTCGGTTAATTCGTGATGTGTGCTCAAGAATAAACCTTACTGGAAAGTCTCTTTCGGAGCAACTGGGGCGATGTGCGTTTTTGTTGGGCGGAAAGGCCTTCCGATGGCTCAATGGGGGGGTGACGAACGAGGTTTATACCCCCACGA
>LIBO01000011.1 GCA_001438005.1 Verrucomicrobia subdivision 6 bacterium BACL9 MAG-120507-bin52
CCGTCCTGAAAACGTTAGGGTTGGATGACTCCCGCCGTACCGCCCGTTCCCTTTTGGACGACCTCTCCCACCGCCGCCCTAAATCCCATCTCGCCTTGATGAAATCACTGGCCCAATCAGCTCCTGACCGAAGCCCCGCCCCCAACTCCACAAAATAAGCATCGGCGAGTGCCCTCGGCCTCACCTCCATCCTCCTCCCCGGCAACTTCTCGAAAGATAAAGAATTCGCCTGTCCCTACCTTGCGCTCGCCCCACAGGTCAATTTGGCCAGCAACTCATCCAGCGAGACACTAATTATGGTGGAAGCCAAGTCACTCACCGCAAAGGGAAGAATCAATTCCCGCCCATGCACCATGGAACCACAACTGTAGACAACATTCGGCACGTAACCCTCCCGATCCGCTCCCTCTGGCGCCAAAAGCGGTTCGTGTAGCCGTCCAATCACTTGCGTCGGATCCTCGCGATCAAGCAGTACCGCCCCGATACAATACTTCCGCATCGGTCCAACTCCATGGGTGAGGACTAACCAGCCCGCATCCGTCTCGATCGGCGAACCACAATTACCTATTTTAACCGATTCCCACATCGCCGATGGCCGCAAAATGAGCTGAGGATCCGTCCACTCATACGGACTTTGCGAGTACATCAGAAATAGGTTTTCATCGTCGAAGCGCGAAAGCATGGCGTAGCGACCTCCCACCCGCCGCGGGAAAAGAGCCATGCCTTTATTTTGCACCCTCGCCCCACTCAGCGTCAGGATTCGAAATTTCGCGAAATCCAATGTCTCAATCAATTGCGGCAAGATGGACCGACCGTTGTAAGCAGTATACGTGGCATAATACATGACCGACCCGTCATCCTCCCGAAAACGCACAAACCGAGCATCCTCAATTCCATTGGTCTCATTGGGGGAGAACGGAAAAACAATCCGCTCACTGAAAGCCAAGGTTTCTGGAAAATGTTGCTCATAGTTGGAGTCCGCCAACCACTGGATACAATCCAACGCTCGCCGGAAGTCGTGCGTCTTCGGTTCGGTCTTTTGGCGCACCTGCGCCATGATCTGGGTCAATTCGGCTAAAGAGAAAATATCCCCCAATGGAGCCAAGACCGCCTGGGCATCTTCCTGGAGCAACCCTAACTCAAGTAACTTCATCTGAAATTGCCTCTTCTGAAAGCTGGGATTCGCCACGATCTCGGCCGCAGACACGTAGGGAGAAACGGAGTCCATGGAAATGTTTCCCCCCGCATCAATCGTCCCGGTGCGAAATTCAATGGAAGAAATATGTCCCTCGCCCGTGGCCCGCAAACTCATGACAAAACGCACCGCCCCTGGCGCGACCCCCCGTTGATCGGGATGGGCGACTATGGATGGGTTAAAGATGGCCGCCGACTCAAGGGCGTACTCCCCCGAAAAAAGTGCCCCCAATAAAAGTTTTCTCTGATCGGAAACGGGCGCCGCCCAAGGCACCTGTTTCTGCACCCGTTCATAATTTTCCAGAAGGACTGCCCCCAGATTCCGATGCCGAAATTCGAAGTCTTGCCAGACCTTGGCCAACTCCTCCCCCACTGACTCCTCCGAGCGGACAAAGACCCGCTCCATCATGGTTCGGATTCGGCTCATTTCCGCCGGGATGAACGGCCGAAGAAGAACCCTTCGGCTTTGAGGCACGATCGAGATGGCATGCCGCCGCAGCCGAATCGAATTCATCAGGCTGAGCTTGGAATCCGCGCCAGCAGTTGCTCCGCCCGGCTCATTTCAGCCAAGGAAAGATGGAAAGCCAAAGAAGACTCCGCCCCCTGATTCTCATTCACCCGATCCGCATGCAGACCGTCGTGGCATCCCCCCGTGGCAGAGTCATACAACGCCAAACCCAGATCATTTCTTCCCAAAAACCACTCAAAAGCTCTGCGCGCCTCCTTGGTCCACCAAGGATCTTGCGTGGCCCGAAAGGCCTCGTGACAGGCCGCCACCATCGCCTGCGCCTCCACTGGCTGCTGATCGAATTCAGCTCTCGCCCCTTCTTTTTCAAAAAAACCGTTCGAGCCAATTGGCCGAAAACACCCCGCTTGGGTCTTTTGAATTGAGACCAGCCAACGCAAAGAGGTCAGTCCCACCTGCAAAGCATCGTCACGGGGCATCCACTGACCACTCTGGATTAAGGCCTGGCAAAGCCGCGCGTTCTCATAGGTCACCGACGCTTCAAACCAAGGCCACTCTTGGGATTGGCTGTCGCGCCAACGGTGCAAAAGTTTTTCCGTAAGGGTAGTTCGGATCTGACCAATCTTTTCGTCCACTGGAAATGCTCGCAAATATTCATGAATACCCAGTAGGGCAAAACTCCACGCCCGCGGGGAGGAAAAAGTTTGCACAATGGGCAAGCCGGCCGCAAAAAGTCGCCCGGCCAAGCGTCGGTGCCCCTGGTATTTGGAGCGACCCACCGCCGAACCCAACGCCCACAACGCTCGCCCTTGGCTATCCTCACTGCCACACGGCTCTAACCACACCTTGCCGTGGCTCATGAAATTGCGAAATCGGCTCTGCTTTCCATCCCAAGCCGCACTTAAAAACGCTAAATATCTCGTGGCCAACTGCTCCAAAAGGCCCGCCGGCGCCGGATCCCCAAGCTCTTCCAAAGCATGACAAAGAATAAAGGCTCTTGCGTTATCGTCTGTGCAGTAACCCTCAAAGAAATTGGGAACGGTAAAAGTTGCATGCTGAAAGATGCCCGTCTCGTCACTCATATGGATCAAATGATCCAAACGAATCGGGGGTAAGTCATAGGGCCGATGATCAAGGGTCCACCCCTCGAAAGCAGTCCGCGGGTTTGCTTTGCGATCCGCTCGGGCTCGCTCAAATGACTTCAAATAAAGCTCTCCGACTGCAGGCCAAATCATCTCACGGCCGAGAGCATAGGCATTCCGGCGCATCTGATTCAGATGGGCAGGATCATCCAGTAGGGAACAAACACTTTTGGCAATTGCCCCAGCATCTCGAAACGGCACCAGCATCCCCCGCCCCTCCGCGAGCAGCTCCTGCGCATGCCAATAGGGAGTGGAAATCACCGCTTTGCCTGCCCCGAAAACATAGGCCAACGTGCCCGAGGTGATCTGGCTCACCTCAAGATAAGGGGTCAAATAAATATCCGTCGCCCCAATAAACTCCTGCAGCTCCCCCAACTCCAAAAAGCGGTTATAAAAAATAATATGCTCTTTGACTCCCAGATCCTCTGCCTGCCGTTCCAAGCCCAGCCGATAGCTCTCCCCTTCTTGTGCCAATAGATGGGGGTGCGTTACCCCTAGCACCAAATAGACCACTTCGGGATGCCGCTGGACGATCTTAGGCAGCGCCTCAATCACATATTCAATCCCCTTGCCCGGCCCAATCAAACCAAAGGTGAAGAGCACCTTCCGCCCCTCCAACCCAAGCCTTGCTTTAAATAAGTTCGAATCAAGAAACTTGGTTGGGGGAATACCGTGGGAGATAAGATCGATCTTTTCCCTCTTCACCTGGTAAATTTCTTGCAAAATTTGCGCGCCTTTTTCTGCCATCACTACCAATCGGTCGCTCCTCTGAATCAAATCCACCATCACGGCCCGCTGGGCCGGATCGGGTTTGCTCAGAACTGTGTGCAACGTGGTCACCACCGGCATGCGCACCTCTTTCAGCAGGGCAAGGAGATGGCTGCCTGCTTCGCCGCCATAGATGCCAAACTCATGCTGCACGCTCAGCACATCCGCATTGTGAAAGTTTAGAAAATCTGCCGCCCGGCGATATGAATCCAGTTTCTTTTCCGCCAGCTCAAACCGGACTCGTGGGGGATACGCATAGCCCTCGGCCCGGTCATTCACCGCCCCCACATAGCAGTTCGAGCCCAGCGCTGCGCCCGCCACCGCCTCGCACAAATCGCTCGTAAAAGTGGCAATCCCGCAAAGCCTTGGCAGATAACTCCCCAGAAAGGCAATCCGCTGCGGATACTTTGCCGGCGGCCGGGCATGTTTCTCTTGGGCCCCCTTCTTCGCTCCGGTCTTTTCCGGTCGTGACCCACTTTTTTTCAAAACTCTTGGCCTAAACTGCAGGGCCACGCCATCGCCTCGCTTCTTTTTCAAGGAAATAGAGGAGCCAGGTCCCTTCTTTTTTGATGCCGACCTCACGTCTCATCTTACCCGAAGCCTGGTCGAAGTCTTTAAAATAGAGGCTTTCTTTGGCCCCTGTCTCTACTCGCCCGTTTGGTCGGCGCTTGGGAATCAGACCCTTGCGTCGCGTCAAAAAAAGATCCGCCCTGACCGCCTCAAGCCGCTTCGGCTGCGACCGGCGCCGGAGCATCCACCCATTTGCCGTGCTCCCGAATCAGATCCTTCAACCGATCCACCGCCTCCGCCTCGGGAATATTAAACTTCACCGGCGTTTTCCCCACATACAGGTTGATCTTGCCCGGCGCCCCACCCACGTAGCCGAAATCCGCATCCGCCATCTCCCCCGGCCCGTTCACGATACAACCCATCACCGCAATCTTTACCCCTTTCAAATGAAGGGTGGCCGCCTTGATCTTGGCCGTGGTGCTTTGCAGATCGAACAAGGTGCGCCCACACGAGGGACACGCCACATAGTCGGTCTTGAAAATCCGATTCCCCGCCGCCTGTAAAATATTAAAGCCTAACCTGAGGCATGCCCCCGGCGCCGGCTCCCCCCGCACCAAAATCGCATCTCCAATTCCATCACAAAGTAGCGCCCCCAGATGAACCGATGCCCGAATTAAACCACTCAATCCACCCTCCGCCTCTTGGGGATGAAGGGTATCCTTCAGCAAAATCGAATGTCGT
Source organism: Verrucomicrobia subdivision 6 bacterium BACL9 MAG-120507-bin52 (assembly GCA_001438005.1). Classification (GTDB taxonomy): domain Bacteria; phylum Verrucomicrobiota; class Verrucomicrobiia; order Methylacidiphilales; family Verrucolacustridaceae; genus Verrucolacustris. The sequence goes on from LIBO01000011.1 coordinate 4,822, forward strand.
GCCGGAATCCGCGCGGCGAGATACCTCGTGGCCGCCACAGGATTCAAATCCAAACCATCCTTCACCGCTACCAGCACCGGCTCTTTTCTGTTCTCTAAAGCTTGTACCTCGGCGTCACTCCTCGGATCCACCTCCACCACCAAACTTTGTTCATGGACCAGTTCCGGCGCCAGATCCCCCAGTTGCGCCAACCGGGGCCGCAAAGCCTCCTCCACCTTGGCCGTCACCATCACTCGCGGTGGCTCTTCCCCTCCCACCTTGACCCCGCCCATCACCATCCGAGCCGTGGCCCGCTTGTTGTAGCTAAACGGATCGTAGGAAAGTTTACTCTCCGCCTCAAAACTGCCCCTCGCCCGCTCCTCCAAATACTTCACCAGGGCCCGCCCCACGGGAATCTCATGCACGCTGTCCTCCGTCAAACTCACCCGGATCGTATCCCCCAGCCCATCCAATAAAAGGGATCCGATGCCAATCGCGCTTTTAATCCGTCCGTCCTCTCCGTCCCCCGCCTCCGTCACCCCCAAATGAAGCGGATAGTTCCAATCCGCCCCCTCTTTTTCCAACGCCACCGTCAAGAGGCGGTACGCTTCAATCATCACCTTCGGATTGGAGGACTTCATCGAAAACAGAAAGTTGTGAAAGTTCTGTTTTCGGGCGATTCGGGCAAACTCCAGCGCGCTCTCCACCATCCCGTGCGGGCTGTCCCCATACCGATTCATGATTCGGTCCGATAACGAGCCATGATTCGTCCCAATGCGAATGGCGATCTTTCTTTGCGCACACAATTTTACCAGCGGAACAAAGGTCTCCTCAATCCGCGCGAGCTCCTCCGCATACTGCTCATCCGTATATTCCCGTACGGCGAATTTTTTCTTGTCGGCAAAGTTCCCTGGATTGATCCGCACCTTTTCCACCCACTGGGCCGCCTCCATCGCCGCATCCGGCTTAAAGTGAATATCGGCCACGATCGGCACGTCACACCCTGCCGCCACCAACTCCCTCTTAATCTTTTCCAAATTGGCCGCATCTTTCACCGTCGGGGCCGTGATTCGGACAATCTCACAACCCACCTTCACCAAATCCAGCGTCTGCTTAACCGAGGCCGCCGTATCCATCGTGTCGCACGTGATCATGCTCTGCACCCGAATCGGATGGATTCCCCCAATCCCCACTTTTCCCACGGTCACCTCCCGCGTGGGACGCCGACGGTAATGGTAAGGGCTCGGGCAGTAGGTTTTCATTTTCCTTGTTTCTGGAACACAGGCATTTCAGCACTTTCGGCAGGCTTCTCCATCCTCTTTTTTAAGCGCATCGAATCGTGGTAAGTCACGATCAGAAAGAACCCCGCCAGCATGACGACAAAACAGGTCTGAATCCGCACGATCGTCTTGGCCGCCATCTGTCGCTTCCGCAACGCTTCAATGAGGGAAAAGACAATATGCCCGCCATCTAAGACAGGAATCGGTAGAAGATTCAAAACCGCCAAATTCACATTCAATATCACACTAAAATAAAGCACCAGCCGAGGGTCGGTGCGCAGCAAAGAAACCAGCCGCTCGAAGATTCCCAGAGGACCACTCAAATGTTGCAGCCCAACGCTGGATGCGGGGGTGACCAGAGCCCGCAGAGTTCGCCAAACCAATCCGGCCGCCGAACCCACCTGCTCCTGCGGAGTCGGATGGGTCACTTGAATGTCCCCACTTTTCCAAACCACCCCGATCATTTTGTCTTTTCGGTTGGTCGCCTGCTCCGGCCGAATCTTTACCTCCACCTCCTCACCCGACGGGCGAAGAATTCCTAAAAGCAAAACCTCTCGCCCTTCCTCGACCGCTGCCTTGACCGCCGCCGGGTGCCAGATTTTTTTGCCGTCCAAGCTGGTGATGGCGTCTCCCTTTCCTATGCCTCCACGCTCGGCCGGACCCCCCGAAACCACCTGATCCACCCAAGCCGTTTGCGCGGGATACATTTCAAACCCTAACCTCCGCAACCCTTCCATCTCCGAGTCTCGCTCCGGCAACAACCGTGCCGTCACAATTTCTTTTCCATCCCGATCCAGCTCCAAAAGAATTTCGCGGTCGGTGCCGAGAAGAATACTCTCCACCACTGCACCCGGCCTGCCCGCCCAGCGATCGGGGCGCTGGTGATCAATCGCCAAAATCACATCCCCAGGAAGAATGCCCGCCCGAGCGGCTGGTGTCCCTGGCTCCACCCAGCCAATGGTGGTGGTCCGATATGCCATGTTCGTCGGCACACCGAAAACCCAGACCGCCACCGCACACACTACCCCTAGGCCAAGACTCGCCACTGGCCCGGCCAAAGCGGTAAATATTTTGGCACCCGGTTTCGCTGGAGGCAGGTCTCGAAAATCTTGAGCCGACTTGCCCTCCAACTCCTCCGCTGGACTCATTTGCGGCAACTGCACAAATCCTCCCAACGGCAAAAGGTTCACCTGCCACTCCACTCCGTCCGCTACTTTTCCATAAATTTTTGGCCCAAATCCGATGGCGAAACGCTCGACCACGAGGCCTGCCCTCCGCGCCGCCCAGAAATGCCCGAACTCATGCACCGCCACCGTTAACCCAAAGAGAAAAAGGGCCAATACGATCGTGCCCGCCACCGTCACCATCTCGACCCAAGGTAGCCCCGCCAGAAAATTCACTTTCTTTTCTCCAATTCCGCTTTCGCCGTCACCCGTGCCCAACCATCCGCTTGCACGATCTCATCTAAAGAAGGAGAAGTATGGGGTGAGTGCTTTTGCATGACTGCTTCCACCATGCCCCAAATCCTTGGAAAGGGAATCCGTTCAGCGAGAAATGCTTCCACCGCCACTTCGTTGGCCGCATTGAAAACTCCCGGCAACGTGCCCCCCTTCTCCCCTGCTTCGCGCGCCAACCGTAGCGCAGGGAAGCGCTTTTCGTCAGGTGCTTCAAAGGTCAACGTTCCCAATTTCGCCAAATCCAGTGGAGGGAGCCCACTCGGCAAACGCTGGGGATAGGTCACCGCGTACTGAATCACATATCGGTCACACTCAACTGGGCCAAAACCGACCCATCAATAAATTCCACCAAGGAGTGAACAATGCTTTGCGGATGCACCACCACCTCCACCTGTCGCATCGGCAACCCAAACAGCCAGTGAGCCTCGATCATCTCCAATCCCTTGTTAAACATCGTGGCTGAATCGATCGTAATTTTCTTTCCCATCGACCACGTTGGGTGCTTCAAAGCCTGCGCCACGGTCACCTTCTGCATTGCCTCGGCACTGCTTTGGCGGAAAGGTCCTCCCGATGCCGTCAAAATCACTTTGCGAACCTCTTTCTCGTTGGCTCCTTGCAGACACTGAAAAATGGCGTTGTGCTCGCTGTCGACCGGTAAAACCTGCTTTTTTCTTTTCTTGGCCTCCGCCATCACGGCCGACCCCGCTAAAACCAGAATCTCTTTGCTGGCCACCGCCAAATCTTTTCCACTTTGCAACGCCGCCAAAGCCGGTGCCAAACCGGCCGTTCCGACAATCGCCACCAACACCATGTCGGCCTCCGTCTCCTCCACCATCCGCGTCAGCCCCTCACCCCCGGAAAATAGCTTCGCCCCTTTGGGCAAGGCCGACTTTACCTTTTCCGCAGCTTGAGGATCCGATACCGCCAAGGCACTCACCCCAAACTCCCGTGCCTGCTCCAACAGCCGGTCCGTACTTTTCGCCACTCCTAAACCCACAATTTTCATCTGATCGGGCAAAGCCCGCGCCACCTTGCAAGTGCTTTCACCGATCGACCCACTCGAACCTAAAAGAATCACTCTCTTCATACTCTCGCCGTTAAAATAATGTACCCGTAAAAAACGGGCAGGCTAAAGAGTAAACTATCCACCAGATCTAAGGCCCCCCCGATTCCTGGCAAAAAGTGGCCCGAGTCCTTCACCTGCGCATCCCTCTTCACTACCGATTCCCCTAAATCCCCAATTACACTTGCCCCCGCTAATCCTAAGCCCAACACCCAAGCATGGACCCCACGGAAACACCCGAGAACCTCTGGGAAAAAGTGAACGAGGCTCAGGCTCGTCACCAGTGCCAAAACGAGCCCCCCCGCCAAACCCTCCCACGTTTTCTTCGGGCTAATGACTGGGCTCATCTTGTGACGACCAAATAATTTCCCCGCGATGTAAGCGCCCACATCGGTAAATTTCGTCACCGCCACCGCGTAGATCAATAAAGCGATTCCCTGACGCGCATCCCCCGTGAAAAGGATCTTGGTGGCGTAATTTAAAAGATACGGAACATAGAAGAATCCAAATAAAGTCAGCGCCATCGCCTCGGTCGCCCCCTCCACTTTTGGATGAAAGACCCGCCTCGTCAGGGCTCCCAAGATGACGAGCAAGACCAGGATCGCCTCACCCGAAAATGCCGCCGGGAAACCTGCCCAAGGAGCTACCACCGAAAAGTAGGTCGCGGCATAGAGCAACCCGCCCGCCAACAGACCCGTCTTAAGAAAAACGGTTCTGCCCGCGCTCCGTTGCGAAAGATAAAATTCTCGTTGGGCCGCGATTCCCACGATCGCAATCAGCAGAAAAACTCCATGGCTGTAGCGCAGGGTGACTAAGGTCAAAATAATCCCCCAGAGAAGGAGGGAGGAGAAAAGACGCCAGCCCAACATAGTTAAATTCCCCCAAATCTGCGGTCCCGCGCCGCATAATCAGCCAAGGCTTTCGCAAAATCCTCTTCCCCAAAATCGGGCCAGAGGACGGGAGTCACCACAATTTCTGCGTAGGAAATCTGCCAAAGCATAAAGTTACTAATCCGCATCTCTCCGCTCGTCCGAATGAGAAGATCCGGATCGGGAATTCCATGCGTATATAAATGCTCCGCGACCGTCTCCTCCCGAATCTGATCCGGATCCAACTTTCCCGCTTTGACCTCCCGCGCCATCCCCTGCATCGCTTCCGTGATCTCTACCCTCGACCCATAGCTCAGCGCTAAAATCAGATCCAATTTTGTGTGACCCTTCGTTTTCTCGATTGCACTTTCTAACTCCTCCCGTACTGCCTCTGGCAGATCCTGCCGTCGTCCGATCGTCCTCAACCGAATCCCCTCCTTGCTCATTTCACTTAACTCCTCCCGAATCACTCCCCGCAATAACCCCATCAATCCCTGAACCTCTTCCCGCGGCCTCTGCCAATTTTCCACCGAGAAAGCGTAGAGCGTCAAATACCTCACCCCATGATCGATCGCGGCCTGCACCACCCGCTTGACCGATTTGCGACCCGCCTCATGTCCACTCAGCCTCGGCAAGTGGTGCTTTTTCGCCCAACGCCCGTTGCCATCCATAATGATGGCGACATGCTGCGGGATGGCCGTGACTGACTTCTCTTTAGCCATGCCGGAACGTCTGCTCTCGACCCGCCCCCACCGAAATAATTCCGATGGTTGCCCCCACCAGCTGGGAAATCGCCGAAAGGTAAATTCGCGCCCGCCGAGGTAACTCTTTCCAATGCCTCGCCTCGGTGGTGGGCTCGCACCAACCCTCAAAGACCCGATAGACCGGACGACACCTTGCCCAGTCCGAGGATTCGACCGGCGGTTCCTGCAATATTTTTCTCTCAAACCGGTAGCCGACACAAACGGGGATCTTCTCCAAACCGTCCAGACCATCCAAATTGGTAATGGCCATCTCCGTCACTCCATTCAACTGCACCGCTCGCCGCACCAGCACCGCATCAAACCATCCGCAACGTCGTGCCCGCCCCGTAGTCGATCCAAACTCCCGACCCATTCCGTGCAAGAGATGACCCAAGGTTCCATCCTCCGTCACAAAAGGTCCTCCTCCCACCCGTGTGGTGTAGGCTTTCAAAACCCCGACCACTCGCTGGATCGCCGTCGGCGGGACTCCCGTGCCCGTACAGGCGCCACCCGCCGTGCAGTGTGAGCTGGTGACGAAGGGATACGTTCCGTGATCCACATCCAAAAATGTTCCCTGGGCCCCCTCAATCAAAATCCGAACTCCCGTGCCGGTACAGGCGCCACCCGCCGTGCAGTGTGAGCTGGTGACAAAGGGATACGTTCCGTGATCCACATCCAAAAATGTTCCCTGGGCTCCCTCAATCAAAATCCGTTTTCCCCCCGCCACCGCCCGATGCGCCAGCGTGACCCCATCCGCCAAGTAGGGACGCAAAAAGCGAGCTGCCTTTTCAATTTCCCTCACCGTTTTCGTTGCCGAAATTTTTTCCCAACCTTGGCTACCCGCCACCCGATTGTGCGCCATCACCCTCTCCCGCAATCGCCTAGCCAACTCGGCGGCGGGCAGGGCCATCTCACCCGCACGTAACCCCACTCTCGTGGCCTTATCCGAGTAAGCCGGACCGATCCCCCGACCCGTTGTCCCAATCTTGGCTAATCCCCTCTTTTTTTCTGATCCTTGATCCACAGCGCGATGCTGGGGCAGCACCAGGTGGGCTTGCTCTGCTAAAAAGAGACGGCCTTGGGTACGAATTTTCCTTCTCGCTAAACCCTCGATCTCCCTCACCAGCCCGGCGGGATCCACCACCGCGCCACCCGCAATGAGACAGGAAACCTTCGCCCGCAAAATTCCTGAAGGGACCAAGTGCAAAACAAACTTTTCTCCTCCGATCTCGACCGTGTGCCCCGCATTGTTGCCGCCCTGCGCCCGCAAAACCCAATCCGCCTCCGATGCCATGACATCCAAGATCTTGCCCTTGCCCTCATCCCCCCACTGGAGGCCCAGAACAATCGTTACGCGGGGCCTCATCGGCCCATGCTCGTATATTCAAACCCCAGCGATCTCATCTCCACCGGGTTGAAAAGGTTGCGACCATCAAAGATTCGGGGCGTTCTCATCGATTTCTTGATTTGATTCCAATTCAAATTGCGATATTCAGGCCACTCCGTCGCCACAATCAGTACATCCGCACCTTCCGCCACCTCCTCCGCCTGGGTGACGATTTCCACACTCTGGGGCAGGAGCGCTCTCGCTTTTTCCCCGCCTTTCGGGTCGTGGCAACGCAACTTGGCCCCCTCCTCGGCCATCCGCCGGGCAATCTCTACCGCCACGCTGCAGCGTACATCATCCGTATTCGCTTTGAAGGCCAAGCCCAACTGTCCAACTTTCTTGTCCTTCATGCTCCAAAGGGAAGCCCGAATCTTTTTCAAAAATCGCTCGGGAATGGCCGCGTTGATCTTCTCCACCTCTCTCATCAAGCCAAATCCCACGCCCAACTCTTCGGCGATTCGAATAAAGGCACTGACATCCTTGGGAAAACAGGACCCCCCATAACCCAAGCCCGCTTGCAAAAAGGCACGACCAATGCGCGCATCCGAGCCCATCCCCTCGGCCACTTGGGTTACGTCCGCATGGCTCGCCTCACATACCGCTGCGACCAAGTTGATATAGGTGATCTTCAGCGCCAGAAAACTATTGGCCGCGTGTTTGATCAACTCCGCACTATTCAGATCGGTAATTAAAATCGGCGCCTGAAACGGCTCGTACACGGCCCGCATGGCCGCCACCGGACGCTCCGAAGCAACCCCGATGACGATTCGATCCGGTTTTTGCAGATCGACCACCGCACTTCCCTCTCGCAGAAATTCCGGATTGCTCACGACATCAAACTCCACCCCCTTCGGGCCATATCGGCGAATCGTCTCCGCCACTTTTTCACCCGTTTTCACCGGCACGGTGCTTTTATCGACAATGATCCTGTAACCAGGAAGGGACTCAGCAATTTCTCGCGCCACCCCCTCCACAAAGCTCAAATCGACCGAGCCATCGTCCTGCGGAGGAGTGGGCACAGCGATAAAGATCACCTCCGAATCAGCCACCGCTTG
>LIBO01000012.1 GCA_001438005.1 Verrucomicrobia subdivision 6 bacterium BACL9 MAG-120507-bin52
GGATCGGCATCCCCCGTCAGATTCGCTGAGCAAACCAGAAGGCGACCCTGGCCAACCTTGACCTCGAAGATGAGGCCGAGTTTTTGGTTGCGGGAGAAGGCGTCGATCGTCTGCACGATGGGTTGGATCCGCTTGACCTGGTCTAGGACGACCGAGCCGGCGCAGGGGGTGAGAAGGCTCCACCATTGCCAGTTGCAATACTCCTCCGTGGGAAAATCGGCCAAGGCGGGATGCTTGTTCTGAATGAGAAGTCCCATGGTGCCGGCCTGGTTGGTGAAGTAGACAGGACTCCAAAAGGCCGGAAGAAAAGAGGTGTCCTGTCGTTGGCTGATCGAGCCTTGGGTGGGCAGAAAGAGAACCGTGCCGCCTTTGGCCAGCGAGGATTGAGCCTCGTTGAGAGAGGAGGTGACGTGAACGTTAGGGCAATCAACCTTAGGCTGAGCTGGGACGATCCAGATTTTCCAAGAGTTTAAGGCACAGGTCTCCGGGGCGCTGACTCGGATGGTGGCCTCGGTCGGTTGGGTAACGGAAGAGAGAGAGGCCGTCAGGGTTCCGGAGGGGATGGCGGCGCCGAGGGGGAGGTTGATGGGTCCCAATCTTCCCTCCCCGATTAACTTCCCATCCGAAGCTTTGATCTCCCATTGGGGAGAGACATTGGGGATCGGTTTTTCCAGGAAATTGACGAACTCAAGTTTCGCCGAAAGGGTTTCATCCGAGGTGTAGACGCGTTTGGGAAGTCGGAGGAGAGGAACGATGGGGGAGCAGGCTTCGCGGAACGGGGCGGGCTCGGCAAATCCCTTGGGATCCCAGAACGAGTCGAGCAGTCCGACGTGGGCGGTGCCTTGGCCGGGGTAGTCGTGCAGGTCGAGGAGTTGGTACCCAGCAAGGGGAGTGCTGCGAAGGGCAAGTTCCAGCTCCTGCTTGTAGAGCTCGACACAAAATTTTCCTGAAGCTCGGGTGAAGTCGGTCGCCTGGGAGAGGAGTCCGTTCTTTTTCAGATCGTTCCGGATGGCTTCGAGATTGATTGGGCGAAGGACGCCGGTGTACTTGGGGATTTCCGCCAGATTCGGAAAAGCGTTCCACTGGCCGATCTCGTGCGTGAGGAGAGGAAGGGGGGAGCGCTGCAAAGTTTTGCTGAGATCAGCCGAGGTGTTGGGCGATTCAGCTAAAAAAGTCTGCCCTCGCAAACCATCTTTTTCTTTTTTATTCCAGAAGGCGCGCTCGACCAAGAAGTCATCGATGAGCGGGGGCAGGTTGGGTTCGCCCAATTTCGCAGGGGCATCCAGGATCCAGAGACGGTTTGAGGTCATGGTGTAAAGGCGAGAGGGATCGGTTTTCTTTAAATCGGCCAAAAGGCCCTGCAAAAACCGGTAATTTCCCTGAAGTTCGTTACCTAAGCAGAAAAGGACCATCGAAGGGTGGTTTCGATACGCTTCGAGTAGGCGGGAGGCTTCCGACCGAACCCACTTCACGCGATTGTCATCGCCTGGGGCGTCCAATTTCCCAGTCCAGAGAGGGAGCTCGGGTTGAAGGTAGATTCCCTCCTCGTCGGCGGCGGTGAAGCACGCTTCGGGGGGGCAGTAGGAGTGGAAGCGCATATGATTGAGACCCCACTGCTTCAAAATTTTAAAGATCCGGCGCCAACCTTCGACCTCCATCGGGGGATAACCAGTCAGCGGAAAAGAGCAGCCCTCGTGGGTGCCACGAAAAAAGATGGGGAGATCGTTGAGAGTGATGCCCATCCCCGAGCGGGCAATCTTTCGCAGTCCAAAAGAGAGTTTCCGTGTGTCTTGGCCGTTTTCCGATTGTAAGGTCAGGCTCAGCGGGTGGAGATTGGGATGGAACTCGCTCCAGACGGGAAGTTTTCCGGCAAAATCAAGGGGTTGTGTGATCGCGCCTCCTTGAGCATCCCATTTCACTGGAACCGACTTTTCGGATGGGTTATTGCCGCTGAAGACCCGGAGCAAGAGATTTCCCGAGCCTGCTTTTCCGGTGCGGTTGCCGATCCGGATTTCCACGGAGGGATTGGCGGGATCCGGATTGAGATGAACTTGATCGATCCAAACGAGGGGAGTGGCGCGAAGCTCGATTTTTCCGATGACACCATTCCAGATCGACTGGGTGTCCTCGATGTAGGCGTGGGAACGGCCGACATCGAACTGCTGGCGGTTGTCGATCCGTAGAAGAAGATCGTGTTTTCCGGGGGTGATGGAGGAGAGATCGAACTCGTGCGGGGTGCTGAGTGAGTTTTGGGTTCCAATCTCCTTTCCGTCCAACCAGAGGCGACTTTCCCAAATGACTCGCTCTAAGAAAAGAGTGATGCGTTTTTTCTCCCACTCTTTCGGAATCTCGATGGTCCGACGATACCAGGCGGGTCCGATGTAGGAGTATTTGCGAACCAAACCGGCTAACCCGGCTTTACTGATTTCTGGTTCGGCGCGGCAGGGTGTGCCGAGTCGTGCTTGATCGGTGGTTCCTGGAAGAGTGATGGATTGATCGAAATGGGTCTGGGGGTCGAGCCAGTTTTGGGATAGGCCAAGGCCTTTGGGGTCGAGACGGATCTGCCAAGTGCCGGCGAGCGATTGTGCCTCGGCTGCACGGGTAAACGAGGGTAAGGCCGAGAGGACGAGAATTAATGAGGATCCCAGAAAGCAGGTACGTTTCATGAGGAAGGAACAAGGGTAGATAAACCGCAGAGATGTATCGAGCATTAAACACAATCTTGTCAGCGAAAAAACGAAGTCGAGGCTTTCAGGAATTCCCTCGCGGTTGTAATGTTCAGTAATGTCCACGCACGTTGTTGTTCTGGGGATTTTGTTGGCGAGCGGAGTAGGGGGTGTGGGGAAAGAGGAGGAGGGGGTCAATCTCGAGTCGTTCAATCAGCAAGGAATCATGATGTATGGGGACCGGTCATTGGGGGGTGAGCCGTTTGCCAAGGATCCGTCGGTGGTGAAATTTAAGGGGAAGTACTGGATGTACTATTCGGTTCCTACTCACGATGGGAACAACGGGTGGAAGATCGGAATCGCGTCGAGCCTCGACATGTTGCGCTGGAAAAAAGAGGCTCAGCTGGAGTCGGAGCATCCGAGTGAGGCGAAGGGGTTCTGCGCGCCGGCGGCACTGGTGTGGAAAGGTAAGATTCATCTATTTTATCAGAGCTATGGGAACAAGGAGAGAGATGCGATTTGTCACGCTTGGTCGGAGGACGGGATTCATTTTACCCGAGAGCCGTCCAATCCGATCTTTCGGCCTCAAGGAAAGTGGACTTGCGGCCGGGCGATTGATGCCGAGGTGGTACCGGACGGAAAGAGGATGTTGCTTTATTTTGCCACTCGGGATCCAGGATACGAAGTTCAGCTGATGGGGGTGGCGGCGGCACCGATCGACTCCGATTTTTCACGGGGGACGTGGACCCAGTTGGTGGACGGCCCAATCTTAAAACCTGAGTTACCTTGGGAGAAGAAGTGCCTGGAAGCGGCCAGCATTCTGCGTCGGGGAAAGAAGCTGGTGATGTTTTATGCCGGTGCTTACAACAACGAGCCCCAGCAAATCGGAGTGGCCACCAGTGAGGATGGAGTGAAGTGGAAGCGCATGTCGGATCAGCCTTTTTTGACCAATGGCAAGCCGGGGGAGTGGAATGAAAGCGAGTCGGGTCATCCAGGGATCTTTCAAGATGAGGACGGGCAGACCTTTCTGTTCTATCAAGGAAACAGAGACGGCGGAAAATCTTGGTATCTCTCGAAGGTGAAGATTGGCTGGAAAGATGGGAAACCATTCGTGGATGAAAGAGCTCAGAGCGCCAAGCTTCCGCTATCCGCGGAGGATCCAGCTAAGAATGCCAGGCTGGTGTGGTGGCGAGAGGCGAAGTTTGGCATGTTTATTCATTGGGGGGTGTACTCGGCGTTCGGGGGAGAGTGGAAGGGGCAAAAGGTGGAAGGTTATGCGGAGCATTTGCAGCGGATCATGAAGATCAAGCGGGAGGAGTATTTGGAGAAGGTGGTGAAGCCGTTCAACCCGACCGAGTTCAGTGCGGAGGAGTGGGTCAAGACAGCCAAGGATACGGGCATGCAGTACATCGTGATCACCTCGATGCATCACGATGGGGTGGCGATGTTTGATTCGAAAACGGACGACTACAACGTGGTCAAGACGAGCAAGTTTGGTCGTGACCCACTCAAGGAGTTGAAAGCGGCTTGCGACAAGTACGGGGTGAAGTTGGGTTTCTACTACTCCCATGCGCAGGACTGGTCGATTTCCGGTGATCCCAGGTATCCCGAGCCGAACGGACCGGAGCGGCGCAAGGCGGTGGTGAGGAAGAAGGTTTTGCCGCAGATCAAGGAGCTAATCGAAAACTACCATCCTGCTCTCTTCTGGGGGGACACCCCGCATCATAATCCGAAGGAGCTGAACGAGCAGATTCTGGCCTATCTCCGAAAAGAGGATCCCACGCTGATTATGAATGGGCGGGTGGCCGGGGCGATTTATGGAGATTATCTGAGTACTCCCGACCGGCCGCTCGAGTTCGGTCCGATGACCAAATCGGAGGAGCAGGATTGGGAGGCGATTCCGACGACGAACGAATCGTACGGGTACCATTCGTTAGACAAGTCCCACAAGAGCCCATCCCATTTTATCCGGTTGCTGGCGAAAGCTGCGGCCAAGGGAGGTAATCTTCTTCTCAATATTGGGCCGATGGGGAGTGGCAAGATGGCTCCGGAGGATTTATCGATTCTGCATTCGATCGGCAAGTGGTGGGAAGTAAACGGAGAGTCGATCCGTGGAACGACCCGAACCCCGTTGATGCGACAAAGCTGGGGAGACTCCACCCTCAAGGGGAAGAATCTTTATCTGCATGTATTCGACTGGCCTTCGGACGGGAAGCTGGTGGTGGGGGGGCTGAAGGGGGAAATTGAAAAGGCCACTCTTCTGGCTGACCGGAAAACAAAATTGACCGTGAAGCGCAAGGGGATCGATGTGGAGATTGATCTTCCCCCAAGGGCGCCAGATATGGCCGACAGCGTCATTCTAGTCGAATGCAAGGCGACCCCGCAGGGTGATCCTGTTTTCCTTGTGCAGAAAAACATGCCGAATCGGTTGAGCGTTTTCTTTGCTGACCTGTTGGGTACGCAAAAGAAAGATGGGTGGAGGTTGAATAAGGGAACGGCCACCACGGCCAACGTTACGGGATGGAGACAGAGGGAGTGTGGGGTCCACTGGTCGACGCGGGTGAATCAGAAAACCTGTTTTGATGTGGTGGTGCGGTACGACGCCCCCGGGGCGGATGGAAAGAAGAAGGTGGAAACCATGGGGGGCACGATAAGTAAAAAAAGTGAGGACACCTTTGGAGGAACGTTTGTGGTGGAAATTGGAAATCAGAAACTGAAGGGGGAGGTCATTCAACAGGGTGAAGGGGTCGAGTTGAACCTCGGTCAAGTCACGTTGGAGCGTGGCCCAGTCCAGATTCAGGTCATGACGGATACGATTACAGGCAAAGAGCTGATGCGCCTGCAGTCGGTCACGCTGATTCCACGCTGATGATGAATCGGGTTGGCTCGCGAATCGCCTGGAGTCTTCTCTTACTAGGGGGATGTATCTGTCTGCTGTCCTGTGCCAAGTCGCGAGGCCCCAATGTGGTGATCATTCTGGCGGACGATTTGGGTTGGAAAGATCTCGGGTGCTACGGCAGTGAATTTTATGAGACTCCCCACCTCGACCGCTTGGCTCGGGAGGGAATGCGATTCACCGATGCCTATGCCTCCGCCTGTGTCTGTTCGCCGACCCGGGCGAGTCTTTTGACGGGAAAATCTCCCGCCCGCTTGCATCTCACCGATTGGTTGCCTGGCCGGCCTGATTCCGCTCGGCAAAAACTGCACTCTCCCAAGATGGAAACTTGTTTGGCGAGCAAGGAGAACACCTTGGCCGAGGCTTTGCAAAAGGCGGGATATGCGACCGCCAGCGTGGGGAAGTGGCATCTGGGCAAACTTTCCCAATCATGGCCGGAGCAGCACGGATTTGATTTTCAGATCGCTGGATCGGGAAAGGGAAATCCTAGTTCTTACTTTAGTCCCTACCAACTTCCCAATCTCAGTGATGGGCCGGCGGGGGAGTACCTGACGGACCGACTGACGGATGAGGCCTTGCGCTTCGTCCGACAAAACCGAGAAAAGCCCTTTCTTCTCTATCTGCCTTTTTACGCCGTTCACACCCCCTTGCAGGCAAAGGCAGCCTTGGAAAAAAAATATAAAGAAAAGGCGGCTACTTTCTCCAAAGGGAAACAAGAGGATTTTCGTAACGACCTAGGCCGAGAGGTCCGGCAGGTACAAAATCACCCCACCTATGCCGCGATGGTGGAAAATATGGATGAAAACGTTGGGCGACTGTTGGAGGAGTTAAAGACTTTGGGTTTAGAGCAAAACACGCTGGTTATTTTCACATCCGACAATGGCGGGCTTTCCACGGCGGAGGGAACGCCCACCTCGAATGTGCCCCTCCGAGCCGGGAAAGGCTGGCCTTACGAGGGAGGAGTTCGGGTGCCTCTGATTGTCCGTTGGCCGGAGGTTACGAAGGAGGGCTCGGTTTGCCATGACCCCGTAATTTCAACCGATTTGTTCTCCACGATTTTGGCGGCAGTGGGTTTGGGAACCGATGGCTCGGAGGATCTGGATGGGGCCAATCTTTTACCTGCACTTCGGGGAGGGAAAATTCCTGAACGACCTCTATTTTGGCACTATCCGCACTACAGCAATCAGGGGGGTGCACCCCATGGAGCGGTTCGGTTGGGACAGTGGAAGTTGATCGAGTGGTCTGAAGACATGAGGGTGGAGCTTTATGATCTCAAGACGGATCTGGGCGAAAAAAAGAACCTCGCCTTCGATAAGCCAGAGTTAGTCAATTCTCTGCGCAACCGTTTGCATGAGTGGCGCCAAGAGGTGAATGCCCAGATGCCGACCGATAATCCGCTCAAGGCCAAGCTTGGAAACCCTCTGCGTGACGGCGGCTTTGCTCGCAAAGGATTTAATCTTTGGGACCCATCGATCATCCAGGTGGGGGATACCTACCACCTGTTCGCCTCGTGCTGGACCAGTGAAAACTTCAGCGCTTGGAAAAGCAGTTTCATTGTGCGGGGCACATCGAAAAATCTGCTCGGGCCTTATGCTTTTGCGGGCGAGGTTTTCCGTCCGCGCCCAGGCGACTACTTTGATGCGGAGGGTTGTCACAACCCGAAGATCACGTTTCATAACGGAAAATACTATCTCTACTACCTTGGGATTCCGGCGTGGAAAAGCGGCGTGGCGGTGAGTGACTCGGTCGAAGGTCCGTGGGTACGCCAGAAAGATTGGTGTATCCCGGCGAATAACCCTGCGCTGTGGGTTCATCCGGACGGTTCGGTTTATGGAGTGGGTAAGGTGAAGGTCGAGAACCCGAAATACCCAGGCAGCAAAAAATTCGACGAGTTACTTCACTACATTCACGCGTTTCGCGCGAAATCGATTTTTGGTCCTTACACCATGTTACATCGGGGCAAGGACAATGCCTTGCCGAACAACTTTGAAAACGAGGATCCTTGCCTCTGGCACGATGGCACACGGTACCACATGTTGTTGACCGATCTCCATGGCTTCGCCACTGGATTCCACAAAAGCTTTGCCTACTACACCTCGCGAGATGGGATTTCCTACGAACTGGTGTCGCGCGAGCCGCTCTTTACCAATCAGATTCCGATCCGCTTTGAGGACGGGAGCGAGACAAAGTTTTTGCGTATCGAGCGGCCGAATATCTTCCTGGATAGGGACGGATCGGTGACGGCCGTATTGGCGGCCGGCTCACCCGAAAATCAGAAAGAGGGCGCGCGAATTCTCGTCTTTCCGGTGGACCGATTTGGGCAGCGCTTCTAGACCTACGGCCCCAAATTTACTGCTTGGCTGGTTCTTTTAAGATCTGGCCTTCGGAGGTCAGGATCTTCTGCAGTTCCGTCACATCGACTGAGTGGACCGATTTCTTGTGCCGATTGGCTAAGGCAGCTGCCACCCCGGCGGCTTGACCCGCGATCATGAATTGCGGCTCCATGCGGAAGGAGGCGAAAACAACCGCGGAACTGCTTAGGCAGACGGGAACGAGCAAATTCCGACACTCTTTGGCTCGGGGAAGCAGAGCCCGATAGGGAATATCCCAAGGTTCGACGGGCTGGCTGACGTAGCCCTCCATATATAGTTCATCCGCCGCGTTGGGGAAAAAGAAGGTCCGTAGCGAGACCCACTGGACCTCGCGGATGTCGATGTTGTATCCGGCCATTCCCACGCAGTCCTTTTTGCGCAGGTCTTTCATCAGGTCTTTTTGGGTCAATACGTATTCCCCCTGCATCCGCCGTCCCTCCCGAATATACATTTGGGGTGGCCACCCGGCCGTTTCGGTAAACTCATCCCGGCAAAGCCCCCACGGTGCGTACTTCTCGCGCACCTTCTTGGGCACGGAGGAGTCGTTTTGGACATAGTACACCAAACCGCGAGCCCAATTAAGATGTTCGTCCCA
Source organism: Verrucomicrobia subdivision 6 bacterium BACL9 MAG-120507-bin52 (assembly GCA_001438005.1). Classification (GTDB taxonomy): domain Bacteria; phylum Verrucomicrobiota; class Verrucomicrobiia; order Methylacidiphilales; family Verrucolacustridaceae; genus Verrucolacustris. Next base: position 8,530 of record LIBO01000012.1, read on the forward strand.
AATTTCCTTTCTCCGCTCGGGTGAGCCGTCCGGATACTCCTGATTGGCCCCAGGAAGATTGAGCGAGATGGGAGCGCCCGCATTCACGTCCGATTTTCCGTTCGGCATTCTCTTGATGCCAAGAATGCCATCCACCTTATCCCCGCCGACTTCGAAGCAGCGGCGCAGTAATTCGTAATCGGCCGGCTGGTAATTGGGAGGCGGCGTCACCGGCAGTCGGTTTGACGGCACGTCGGTTAGACAAAGGCGAAAACAGTAGGCCTGCATCTTGCCGTCTCCCGTTCCCGTAGGTGCGAGATCCTCTTCCGCGGTCACGTGGGGGAGAAGTTTGCCGTCTTTCCAAGGCGAGATGCGGTAGTTGATCTGGTGATTACTGCGGAGGAGGTCTCGGCGTCCCGCCAACGATTCTCCATGAAGAGAGCGACTTTCCCGTCCGATGGCGTAGGAGACTCTCGCCGCCTTCATCAGGTCGCCCTCATAGGTGGCGTCGATAAACACTTTGGCGGAATAGATCTGGCCGGAGCGGGTTTTGAGAGATTGGATGCGCCCATCTTTTTTCGTGATGGAGGCGAGAGCTTGGTCGAAGACGGGCACGATCTTCTGCTCGGCCAGCATGGCTTGGAGAGTGTCTTGGGCGACATGCGGTTCAAAGGTCCAACCCATTTCCTGTCCATAGTGACGACCCACCCGTTGAAAAAACTCTTTGGCCAAGCCTCCAATCAGATTTTCTTGCCGATCCATATCGGTCCGGCTCAGCCCGCCCGAAAGCATCCCGCCCAAGTGCCGACTAGGCTCCAAAAGGATAACCTTGGCCCCATGACGAGAGGCAGAAATGGCGGCAGTGACGCCGGCGGAAGTGGCGCCATAAATCATCACATCCGCGGAAAGTGAAGCATCCCCACTGTGGACCGAATGAGGAGAAAGAGAGGGGATGACCAAGACAAGAAGGAGGAGGGACCACCACGAGCGGGATAAAGAAGAACACATGAAGATTGAGTTCTAGTTCTCTCGACGATTAAGAAAGAGTATCGTCACTGCACAAACGGCGAGCAGGGGACCAAGTGCGCCGAATCGAATCATGGATTTGGCAGGACGGTGTTGAAAAAGATGGCCGAGCGGTTGACCCCGATATTTTCTTTCCCGTTACCAAACGCGACCGATTGGCTGAAGTAGTTTTCCTTCGCCTTGGAGTTGCCCGTCAGAATCCCGTCCTCGCGGTTTTCCGTGCAGACATTGTTGAAGAAGAGGTTCCCGTGGGAGGTTTTGTCGTCTGCCCGTCCGCCGAGTCCGATGCCTCGTCGGTTCCCTGAACAGTGATTGGCCGAGATCAGATTGGGCCCAGTATTGCCTTTGACCTCCTCATTCCAGACGTGGACTCCCGTGCCGTTCCCGTGAAGCTGGTTGCCAAAGACGATGTTGTTTTCGATCGCTTCCTCAATAAAAACCCCGTGGCGTCGGTTGGCGGTGCAGGTGTTGAAGAGGGCGGTGCAGTTGATGCCATGGGCGTCGAGATCGATCCCGTCCATGTAATTTCCAGTGCACACATTGGCGATGGCGTGAACGCGGTTCGCGCAGTGACTCCAGATTCCGCGACCGTTGTTTCCGTAGACATTGCAGCGGTAGAGGAAGATGGGATCGCTGCCTTTGCGGTTCTTCGTGTTAATTCCGTCCCGGGCGCCGGCAATCAGGCTGGTGCTTTCGATCAGGGCGATGCTTCCGGTGTTCGCGTTGATAGGGAAGTGGGCTTGCCGATTCGCGTCCAGTTTTCCACCCGAGACCGAGCAGAAGCCTGTTTTCGGAAGAAGAATAACCTGAGTGAGCGGTTCGGCCCGGGCCCAGGCGGGCTCGAGAGGGATACTTAGGTCGGATAGAATGCGGGCGTCTGCCGCCATCAGTAGACAGCTGTTGGGGGGGAGTTCCAATCCCTTGGGATTTTTGCAGATGTATTCTCCCTCGAGTCGAATGACCAGGACGTCGTTGGGATGCTCCGTTTGAGCTTTGGCGATTTCCGTCTCCACGAGGGAGAGGTCGACCGGGACGATTTTCGGGGGTTTGTCTTTGTCGGCGGGCTTAGGTTCTTTTTTTCCGCCTGCGATCAAAGGGAGGTCGAATCGGCCCTTGCCCGCGACAATGACCGAGTTGGTGTGGGGTCGGTTGAGGGTGGGGGGATTAAAAAACTTGAGGCCAGGGGTGGCCGGATCGATCTGCAGGTTCTCGTTTGAGATGAAGAAGGCTTCTTTCGTTCCCGCTGCCAGCTGGGCGGATCCGGAGAGGGTGTTATGGAATAGTTGGTGGCCTTCTCCCGCGATGGAGAGGATGAGGTCTGGGGCAGTTCCCCGATTTTCCGAGATGAGGTTTCCTTTGCTGGTGGGGCTGAGATCCAAAGTCCGCTCACTTTTGCCAAAGGTGTTGCGGGTGATGATTCCTCGGTCGGAGCTGGTCCGAATGTCGGTTTTGTTTCCGGAGAAGGTATTGCCCGCGACTATGCTGTTGAGAGAGTTGATGGAGAGAGCGGTTTCGGTCTGGTTTTTGAAGACGTTGTCGAGGCACTGGAATCCGCCCGACTGATCGACTTGGAGGGCGGTGCCATTTTTCTCAAAATAGCATCGGGTGACACTGGCGGCTTCATTGAGGGAGGTGACATTGGTCGTTCCGCGATAGTCGATGCCTGTTTTGGCGCAGCGGAGAATGTTGAGCTGATCCAGGTTGATTCGGGAGCCCTCGATGATCTGAATGCCGTTGATGGTTTGAGTGCCTCCGTCGAGAGTGGCGGCTTCCGGGCCTGAGGATGAGATGGAGACGAACTCGGCTTTCTCGATTGAGATCAGACTGGGGGCGGAGCAGTTGGCCCCGGCCCTGACACCGCCAGCGGGGGAGAGTTGGAGGCACATTTTACGGCCGAGGCGAAGGGGGGCAGCGCCAACCTCAAGGTTACCGGCGGGTTCGAGAACCAGTACTGCTTCCGGTTTTTCCTTTCGGGCGGCATCGATCAGGGTTTGGGCGGCGTCCGCGGTGCCAGCGGGAAGAGAGACGCGGTGAATTTCTTCTTTCGGTCCAGTGATGAACGGGGCGTCGGGAGAAGTAAAGAAGTGCTCCGTGGACTGAGCGGAGAGAAACAGGGGTGATGATAGAAAAATGGCGAAGGATAGAAAGCTGGAGCGGATAGAGGTAAGGAGGGCGCCTTGGGAGTTGGTCATAGCTCTCCATCCTGAAGAGGATTCAAGGGGGAAGACAAGCCGGATCTGTTCGTTCTTGTTCGGTTGGTGAACATTTCTGAAATTTAGGCTTGTGGAGAAAAAAAAGAATTGTCATAATGAACTATGATGAAAATTTATCTTTCGGGTTTGTTTCTCGCAGTAGCGAATTTGGGTTGGGCCCAAGGGGCGGCACCGAGCCCAGCCTCCGTCGCGTCCGCAGGGACCGACTTGCCCGTTTCCGGTTGGTGCGTGGTGGGGTCGAAGGACACCAAATTTGGTCCGACCGAGGAGGGAGGCAAAGTTGTTTTTGGTGGGGAGGGATTTGGGGCCAAGGGAAGAAATTTGGCGGCATATTTTCCCGCGACCGAGTTGGGCGAGGGGCAGACACTTGAGTTGAAGGGGACGGTGCGGCTGACGGGGGTGGCGGGGACGGGAAACTTTCGCTACGGGCTTTTCAAAAAGCGTTCGAAGGATCACAGTCGGGGATGGCTGGGGTACTGTGCCTATGCGGGTTTTGACAAAGCGTTTCCCCGCGGGGCACTGCTGGCTCGACTGAAAGACAACGATGCGGATTTCAGCGGGATGAAAGGGGCGAAGGGGGCGGCGGCGGCTCGTGATTTGGGCCAAAGCATTACGGGATCGAAGACGATGAAGGACGGGGCCTACATTTTGGTGCTGAAGTTGAAAAGGTCGGGTGGGGCGATTGAGATTGAATCGACTCTGGAC
>LIBO01000013.1 GCA_001438005.1 Verrucomicrobia subdivision 6 bacterium BACL9 MAG-120507-bin52
CCCCCGTTGCGGGGACACTGGTGGGCTGGAAAATATCGGCCCCACTGGCTCCATAGGCCACGATGTTAAATCGTGTCCCCTCATCTAAGCTGCGAATCATCTGCTTGAGATTATTTTTCACCGCCGCGTACCCCGCTACCCCACCACGCTCGGTTTCCAACATGCTATCGGAAAGATCCATGACAAAGTAAACGTTGGTTCCCTCTCCCTTCACCCCAAAGAAGTTGACTGCGGAGGCTTTCCCACTCGATCGGCCGCCCCCTGTTTTACTTGTCAACTTTTCCGCCCCGCCAGCCATCGCAGGAGCTAAAACAGGGGGAGCCGCATTGAAAGACATTGACGGACTGACCACTCCCGCCACCGCCAAAACCGTATCCATCTCGGCCGGGGCGGTATCGGATGGAGTCGGACTCGACTCGTTTGAGGTCTCCTCCACCATCTCCGGCGCTTCGTCGGGTGGAGCTTCCATTCCCACATCTTCCGCCGGTACCCCACCTTCACTCGTAAAAGGCATCCGAGGGGCCGAACCTTTAAACAAAGTGTAACTCCCAAATCCGAGAATCAGCAAAAGATGAACCGCCACCGCCAAAAACAAACTTCCCCCGAACAGACTTTTATATTTCTCGAATAACCCCCCGACGCCGCCCTTTGTCACCTTCTGAGGATTTGCCTGCTTTTTCCCCTTAATTTCCTGAACGGGAGCTTCCACTGACGGTAACTGTGCCAAAAATACAAAAGGGGCTCAAACTTTTAACTTTGTCCTGAGTCTTCGGGTCGGAAATAACTGGCGTCGTTAGACGCTCGTCTCCACGAAAAAACACTCTAGGGTTTCGGGATGATCGTTTATCGGGTGGATCAGCAGCTCGTCTCCGTCCCCCCTCGAGACATTCCCCAACTTGTCCACCAAGCGCTGGATCAGATGGGCAAAAAACCTCCCCAAGCGGAGGTGGCCATTACGGCAGGAAGCCGAGGGATCACGAACTTGGTGGCCATCACCAAAGCGGCTGGAGATTGGCTTCGCCTGCACGGGGCAAAACCTTTTCTCGTACCCTCCATGGGCTCCCACAACGGGGCCACGGCCGAAGGCCAGCAAAAGATGGTCGAATCTCTCGGCCTCACCCCCCAAGCCACCGGCATGGAAATCCGCTCCAGCATGGAGTGCGTCAAAGTTGGAACGGTTGACTCGGGGGACGTCTGGATGGATCGACACTGCTACGAATCCGCCGGAGTGCTTGTCTTAAATCGAATTAAACTGCACACCTGCTTCTCGGGTCCCATTCAAAGTGGGCTGACGAAAATGATGGTTGTCGGTATGGGCAAGATCCGCTCCGCTGAAACGTTTCACACAGCGCGCCCCGACCGCATGCCCCGCATCTTAGATGAGATGGGCTCGCTTTTGGTCAAATCGGGCAAGATCTTCGCTGGGCTCGCTATTCTGGAGGATGGCTTTGACGCCACCGCCGAAATCCACGCCCTTTCCGGAAAAAATATCCTCAAGGAGGAGCCCGCCCTTCTCCAACGACACCGCCACTACTTCCCTTCCCTCCCCACAGACAAACTCAACGTGCTCATCGTGGACGAAATCGGAAAAACCTATAGCGGGACAGGAATGGATACCAATGTCATCGGAAGAAGAGGAGTTCACGGCTTCGAGGACCTCTCCTTTCCTAAAATCAAAATCATCGCGGCGCTTGGCCTGACCGAGAAGGCACAGGGCAACGCCCTCGGAGTAGGCTTGGCCGATTTTATCACCCGCCGCCTCCGAAATGCGATCGATGAAAAGAAAACTTTTATCAATGCTTTCACTACGGGGGACATGCAGCGAATGGCCATCCCTTGTACCCTTGACGATGATGCCGAGCTGATCAAAAAGGTTCAGGAACGTTACGGAGACAAGCGGTGGATGCTCATCCCCAACACGCTCCATTTAGGAGAGATTTATGTCAGTCCAGACTTGGCGGACGAGCTTCGACCCAACCCAAAATGCAGGGTTGCCGCCCAACCCACCTCATTGACCTTCCACCAAGGGCGGCTCTCCCTTTTTCTTAAGTAAGATCCTTCTACTTCCGCAACTGCGCTACCACCCCCGCCCAATCCGGTTCGGGGGTGAGGTGAGACCACGAAAATCTCATCGCTCCCACCACCTCATCCTTCTCCAAACCCATTGCCTTGAGAACATGGCTCGGTTGGTAGCTGGCCGATGTGCAAGCCGAGCCATTCGATACCGCCACATGGTTTTTCAAGCGTACCATGGCCTCCTCTGCGCTGAGCCCCGGAAAAGATAAATTCGCCGTATGAGCCAAAACTTGCCCTTCGTCCCCATGAATCTTGGGCCCCAGCGGCTCAATCGCTTGCAGAAACTTTCTCCGAAACGTAAGGCACCTCTTTTCGCGCTCCACGTGATGTTGCAGTCCCAATTCCGCCGCCAGCCCAAACCCCACCACCAAAGGTACCGGCAAGGTGCCAGGGCGTAGGCCATGTTCTTGCCCACCCCCAAAAACTAGGGGTTGGAGCGGAACTTTCTGCTTCTTGCGATGTCGGACGACCAATACCCCTACACCTTTGGGACCGTAGATCTTATGCCCACTGGCACTGATCAGATCGATTCGATGGTTGCGAAGTGGCTCGATCAACTTTCCGAATGTTTGGGCTGCATCCACATGAAACCAAGCCGGATGATCCGCTAAACCTTGCGCCACCTTGTCGATGGGTTGAATGACTCCCGTCTCATTATTGGCATGCATCAATGAAACCAGAAGCGTCGTCGGCCTTACCCTTTGCAGTAACTTCGCTGCCTCCACTTTTCCGTTTTTCTCCGGCGCCACCCAATCCACCTCAAACCCATCTTTCGCCAATACTTCGATCGGCTCCAAAACCGCCTTGTGCTCAATTCGGCTGCTGAGGATATGCGTTTTTCCATGGCTCCGACCCCAATGGGCCAATCCCAAAATCGCCAGATTATTGCTCTCCGTCGCTCCGCTGGTAAAGATCACCTCCTCCATCTTGCAATCCACCAGTTGGGCGACCTGTTGGCGGGCATGATTGACCGCGTCCTTGGCCCGTGACCCAAATGCGTGGGTCCGGCTCCCCTCGTTGCCAAACTCTTCCTCAAAAAAGTGCCGCATCACTTTACCCACTTCAGGCTCGAGTGGAGTCGTGGAGTTACAGTCCAGATAGATGGGATGGGCTCGAGACATGAAGGAAAAGAATGCCCTAAAATGGCCTCATTTCCAACCCCGCGTTCGCCCCTCAAGCAGGGTTTGTCTCCAGCCCTTTTTCTGTCGTAGAGTATCTCTACTGCCGGAGTAGCTCAGTGGTAGAGCATCTGTTTCGTAAACAGAGGGTCACGGGTTCAATCCCCGTCTCCGGCTCTTTTTTTTAAAGCCCGCCTTTCGCGAGGAGTAGCTCAGCCACCTCGATCCCGCTTTGCCAGACCGACTCCACTCTCGAATCTGTCACCGAGTCCCCACACAAATAAAGTCCATCCGCTAATGCCGAGGGCGGCGGTGCTCCCCGACTCCTTCGGGCATACCGCCAGCGGTGCCCAAAGGTTACCCCCCGCTTTTCCCTATCCAGACCCCACTCTTTTTCGAATCTCACCTGTAGATCTTGAATCCAAAGGGCGGGATCCGCCTCCAGATGCTCCCGACTATACGAGGTGGAGGCCTGCACGACATAGACACTTTTCTCGTTTAGAATCCGACCCTTCTTCGCATTTTCACAACCCACCCAAGCCAATGGCTCAAGACCTGTGGAATCCAAAGTCGCATACCGCGACCCATCCCAGGGGATTGAATATTCGAGGCAAGCGGTCAGATTAGGCTCAAAAGGTACTTCACTCTCTCTCATCCCGAAGAGTGCCGCACTTTGCGGCCAGGGAGCCGAACTGACGACCCCATCAAATAGCTCTCCTCCAACCTCCCACTTTTTGCCTCGGGGAAGGACTCCGCGTACCTCCGACTCTTTTCTCACTTCCAGTCCTTCGGCTAAGAGTTTACCAAGACGATTGTTTCCCTCGGCTAGATAAAACCTCTCCTCGCCCTCGCGATAGACTTTACCCCTCTCGAAAATGGGAGGCGAAATCGTTTGCAGCTGATCGCCGGAAACGGATTGCATCTCTTTGCGAACTACTGAATTTCGTAAGGTAAAATATTGGACTCCGCTGTCCACCACGTGTTCCCCGAATTTTCGGCTCGCACATCGTCCGGCCAGGCTGCGTGACTTCTCCAAGAGCAAAACCTGAGCCCCTTGGCCTACCAGTCGTCGGGCACAAACTAGCCCGCTGATGCCCGCTCCGATAATAGCAATACGCATCCCTCCTTACTGCCACAGCCAAACCCCATCGCCAGCCTCTCCTTTGCAGATCCGCACAAACCCCTATTCTAATCGGATTGAAAGCCACCCTTGATACTGTCCGCCGCGTTTATACGGAACTCTCACGCCGGCCCGTCCAACGCGCCTGCCTGCGGCGAACCGAGTGCTGCCAATTTAAGCTCACCGGAAAAATACCCCAACTCACCCGTGGAGAAGCCCTCCTCGCCGCCCAAGCCTTTCGGGCCACAGGCAGAAAACATCTGCCCGAGCCCGCCGACGGCTCCTGCCCCCTCCTGCAACCTCAAACCCAAAAATGCCTCATTTATGAATCCCGCCCCTTCGGTTGCCGCACCCACTTCTGCCAACCCGCCGGAGGGCCCATGGATCGGAAAGAGGTTCTCGATCTCATTCGTCAACTTGAGCAGATCGACTCGGATCTTGGTGGAGACGGCCCCCACGCTCTGCCCAACGCCCTTACTTGGGCTTTATCTCAAAAGTGAACCCCTCGCGAATTATCGTGGCGGGAGGCGGGGCCGCTGGTTTTTTTGCCTCTATCTCTGCCGCTGAATCAAATCCCAGGGCACAAGTCGTCCTCCTTGAAAAAACTCCTCACCTTCTTGCCAAAGTCCGTATTTCAGGAGGAGGTCGTTGCAATGTCACCCATGCCTGCTTTGACCCTCGCGAGCTTTCCACCCGCTATCCTCGCGGGGGTCGCACCCTCATCGGCCCACTCACACGTTTCGGCCCAACGGAGACGGTCAACTGGTTTCAATCCCGTGGGGTGAAATTAAAAACCGAATCGGACGGAAGAATGTTCCCCACGACCGACTCCTCTCAAACCATCGTTGACTGCCTGACCCAGGCCTCGCAAAAAGCCAAAGTAAAGATCCTCACGGAACACGGAGTCCAATCACTTCAGAGATCTCCGGATGGAGGCTTCACCCTTCGCCTCACCTTAGGCTCCACCATGGAGGCCGACCGTTTTCTTTGGGCCGCGGGAGGATGTCGTCCAGAATCTCACCCCTGTACTCACCTTGGCCACACCCTCTCCCTGCCTGTACCATCACTATTTACCTTTCACGTTGATTTACCTTGGCTGAACGAACTGGCAGGACTCTCCGTCGATTCAGCCGAAGTTTCTGTCCCTGAAACCAACTTGCGTGAGACCGCTCCCCTCCTCATCACGCACTCAGGACTCAGCGGCCCGGCTATCCTTCGTCTTTCCGCATGGGGCGCCCGCCCCCTCCATTCCCTCCATTATAATTTCCCAATCCTGATTCGTTGGTTGCCCGATCCCGCCGACGCTATCCATCGTCGCCTCCAGATCCATCGGGAGACGATCGGAGCCCAAATGGTTCTAAAATCCAAAGGCGTCAACCTGCCCTCACGACTCTGGGAGAAGCTTGCCCTCCTGGCCGGAATCACCCCCGAAGATCGTTGGGCAAAGTTAAGCCGGGAGTCGGCCAACCGTCTTGTTCAGGTCCTCACCGCCACCACACTCCACGTCACTGGAAAAAGCATGAACAAGGAGGAGTTTGTCACCTGCGGAGGCATTCCTTTGAATGAAATCGATTCGAAAACGATGCAAAGTCGAGTTGTGCCGAATCTTTACTTTGCCGGCGAGGCCCTTGATATCGACGGAATCACTGGCGGCTACAACTTCCAAGCCGCGTGGACCACCGGGTGGATTGCGGGCCAATCGATGGCTTCAACCTAAGTTCAGATCATCCGATCAACCCACTCCGCCCACTCGCCCGGCTCCGGCCAGCGGCCCCCACGGCTCCAGCACTTCACCCTCTCCCCCAGCGGCGACCACACGGCTGGATCGGTCACCCCGAAAAGAATACCGCATTTTGCACCACTCCAACCTGCCAGGTGGCTGATTCCACTATCGTGCCCCAAATATAGATCGGAGCTCTGCAGTTGATGAAACACCTCCGGGAGAGTCAGGTTTTGTGCGCAAGAGTGGTCCCCTCTTTTCCATATTTCCGGCAGCTCCCCCTCCAATCCAAGCTCCGCCTCTCCCGCTAACCAAGTAACCGCGAAATCATGCTTTTGGCCCAACACCTCCATCTCCTGAACCCAGCTCTGAATCGGCCAATTCTTCTTACTTCCTCCACTACCGGCATGAATGACCCAAGAGGGTTTTCTCTTTTGAGTTTTTTTTACCCCTTTTATTTTTTCTCCAAAAAGTCGACGGGAATCACCCACGCTCCCCCCCAATCTCTGGACGGGCTGAGCCAAATGCTTCCAGGCCGCCTCCTTGGGATTCCTTGGATCGTGCGAGATATACTCCCCTGTCCCGCCTGCCCTTTTCCAGTTGGTAAAAAAGATCTCATCTGGATCAAAAAGATATGAGATCGTCAGATCAAACTCGGTGAAATAGTCCGACCACTCCGCGTCCAGCTTGCCCGCCCTCGCATAGAAGCTAGCTAGTCCAGGTTGATCGATCGGTCGAACCGCTTGAATCGCCCCTTCCCCCACGACCAGCTCCCCGAATTTCTTTCCAACGACCATCTCGATCTCCGCTTCGGGCCACTTCTCCCTCAGTCCCGCCACGGCTGGAAGCGTAAGTAAAAAGTCTCCCAACGCACCACCACGCAAAACAAGGATCTTCATTGTGGAAAGGAACTCCCAGCCCGCTACTTAATAAACAAAAAGTCCCAGACCCAATAGTGCCAACCCAAAAATGACCCCTAACCCCATCAGAAGTTTCCCCCTTGCCGGAGTGGCCAATCCCCAGGCAATCGCATCTCGTAAAAGGTAAGGTGCCCCCACCATGAACATCCCCTCCAAAATAATCAGGTAGGCGTAAGACACAACAATCAGACGCGCTCCGTCGTGCCGCAGAAAAGCCGCATCGAGCAAAACATCCGCTCCCAAAAGAAACAGAATTCCCAAAGATCGGACCGCGATAAATTCCCGAACATACAACCAGCTGGTGACCCCTAATCCCACGACCCCTAAAACAAAAAGCGGCCGAAACCGCGTATACTCCATCAGGTTGATCGTTCCCGCCAGCCAGGCCGACCAAGCCGTCGCCGCGGCCAAAAGTCCGCCACCGAATGCATCTCCACGGGGGAACGATCGAATCCATTGGGTGGCTTGCCGGTAGTCGAATAATCCCCACCCATGGCTCAGAAGTAATCCCAGCCCAACCCACACGGAAACTTGCGCTAAAGAGAAGGAGTAGATCATCGCGCTGCCTTACTCCAAAATGGCCGGATCCGCGTAATCGGTAAATCCGGTGGACTCGGTAATTCGTACCTGAAGGAGTTGGCCAAGATGCCGCGCACTCCCATCAAATACGACGGGCCGATTCTGTCGCGAACGCCCCGTCAAACGACTCTCCTTCGTTTTACTGGGGCCCTCGACTAAAATCTCGGTCAGGGTGCCTACACGCTTCGGTGCGCTGACCGCGACCTGACGATCCAGTAAATCGAGCAAAGCTTTGTTCCACTTCTCTTTCACGCTCTCCGCCACTTCGGGCTCCAGACTCTTAGCCGCCCGAGTCCCATCTCGCTGCGAATACCGAAAAATAAAACCGTTATCAAACTCTACCTCTTCCATCAAACGATAGGTTTGCTGAAACTCCTCCTCCGTCTCTCCAGGATAACCAACAATTACATCCGTGGTGAGCCCAATCCCTGGGCAAGCTTGCCTGACTTTCTGGATGATCTTTTTGTACTGCTCCACCGTATATCCCCGACCCATTTCCTTCAGAAGCCGATCCGAACCCGATTGAACGGGCAGATGAAGATGCTCACAAAGCTTGCTCAACCGGCCATAACAACCGATCAGATCCTCCTTCATTCCGCGCGGATGCGGCGAGGTGAACCGGATCCTCTCCAACCCATCTACCTCCTGTAGCTCCTCCAGCAGCTGAACAAAGGCACTTTTCCCTCCAATAGATGGAATTTCTCTCCTTCCGTACATGTTCACGATCTGCCCCAGAAGCGTAACCTCCTTGATCCCCTTTTCGACTAATCCACGCACCTCCGTGACGATTTCGGCAATGGGACGGGATCTCTCTTTGCCTCGAGTCGTTGGCACGATGCAAAAGGAGCAGTGCATATCGCAACCCTGCATCACCGAAACAAAAGCAGTCACTTGCTTCGGGCTTAAGACATGATCCCGGATTGTTTTTTCTGAGGCTGCTTCTTCCTCAACATCGGCCAAGAATTGCGGTCGACCCCCTAAACGAGCTTTGCGAGCCTCACCGACAAGATCAGCCACCCGATGAAACTTTTGTGTGCCCACCACCAAGTCTAAACCCTTCATCTCCTGCTCAAGGCTCTTTCCTTTGCGCTGCGCCATACAACCCAGAAATCCTAGAACCACCCCGGGATTATTTTTTCGCAAGGCTTTTAGATTACTCATCTTTCGTAAAGCCTTCTGCTCGGCCAAATCCCTCACACTGCAGGTGTTTAGAAGAATCACATCCGCCTCCCGCTCCGAAGAGGCGCGCACATAACCTCGATCCAGCAGGTCACGAGCGACCTGCTCGGTGTCGCGCTCATTCATCTGACAACCATACGTTTTAAAGAAGACAGAGGGCATACTCCTTGAGACTGCCCCAACCATGGGCAAAGGAAAATCCCCAAAGAGGTGCTAGGCAAACAGCCGCTTACTGAAATGTCCGCGAACCCATCGGTAAAAAATGAGCGGAATCGGCAACAAGGCAAAAAAAGCCGCCGGGACTAAAATTGCCAGATCGACCCGGCCACCGTCCATTTTGACGACCCCCTCCCAACCTAGGGCGATGGCCCCGATTCCCGCCCCCCAGAAACTCAAAGGCATAACCACCGCACGGAATTTTTCCTTTTCCTGCAGACGTCTTATCCTGTCCGAACGGTTACTCCAGTCCACCCCTTCACTCTCTACAAATGAACCTCCTTACCAATCAGTTTCGCCAAGATATTCGCAACCTACGTTGTAATCCGCGTTGCCCCTTGGGCCCAACCCATTCCGGCCAAGCCCAGCTCAAACAGCCCATACAAGGGAATAAACATCAGTCCGAGATTAAAGGGATCGGAGGTAGGTGTAACGCAAGCGGCCAACACAATCAGCGCGACCACGGCATGCCGCCGATGCTGCGCCACCACCTTCTGCTGTAAAATTCCCAGCCGTGCCAAAATCACCATCACCAGGGGAAGCTCAAACGACAGGCCAAAGCCAACCAGCATCTGCAGGGCGAAATCGGTATAGCTGGTCATCGTCCAACTCGTTTCTAAACCCAACCATCGATTTAGCTCCTGAAAGAATGCCAGCGCGCGCGGCAAAACCAGAAAATAGCAAAATAGAGCCCCGCCTAAAAAAAGAAGTGTCCCCACCAGAAATACGGGCAGCAACAGATTCCGCTCCTTCGCATCCAAGGCAGGCAGTAAATACTGCCCGATGAAGAAAAGGACGAAGGGCAAGGCCAGCAGGATGCCCGCCCCGATCCCAATTTGTAGGGTCACCGTCATTGGATCGGTCACCTGAAGGGCGAGTAGCGTATTCGGGCGGGGTTGCGCCAGATTTGCCTGGGCCTGCTGCAGTGGCCAGCGAAGGATTTCCATGACCTGCCCAATTCCCATGACTCCCAAGACGGAGCCCGCCCCGATAACGCCGGCGCACCTCAAAATCACCCCTCGGAGATCCTCGAGATGATCCAAAAACGGTTTTTCGCTATCCCTCATCCGAACTTTCTCCATCCCCGCTGAGTAATCACCGCCGGCAACGGAATATCGTGAGGTTGCCGAGGAACTTCCTCCACCTCCTGCTCGGCAAAAAACAATCCCACGACCGAGCTAGCACGCCCCCGTCGAGACAACGCTCGGTCGTAGTGACCCCCGCCCCGTCCCAACCGCCCGCCCCTCGAGTCAAAGGCCCTTCCCGGCACAACAAATAGCTGAATCTCCTCCAACGGCTTTCGGACGGAGAGATCAGGAGAGGGTTCCCACAATGTCCCTGTCTCGGGCAGTTGACGGGAGGAAACCTCCCACCAAGTTAAACCTTCCCGAATATCGATTTTGGGAAAGAGAACTTTTTTTCCCGCATCCAAACCCATCTGCAGCAATCCCCGCGTCTGCGGCTCATCCGTCAAAGAGAGATAAAGACCTACCACCGGAGCCTGCTTCCATTCTGGCCGCTCCAGCAGCGCCATCTCCATGGTTTGGGATGCCGCCCGCCGCTCCTCTTCACTCAAACGCGCCACCCGTGCCCGCATCTCCTCTCGGATCGCTCCTTTAGTTATGCCCAACATGGAAATGACCATGCCCGATTTTATGTCTCCCGCCAACTCTGCCGACGGAGTTGCCTGCCCTCTCCTTTGGCACCATTCTTACTCCCTTGAGTCCTCGGGTTGATCTTCGCTCTCATCGCCCTACCCATCGATTTATTACCGATGTTCTTTTACCTGCACTCTTCACCAGAAAACGTGGACATCGCCAAGGCACACCTCCTCTTTTCCCGAAGCTCAAAAAAGGCCAGATTTGCATCACCTGGATCGGACATGCTTCGTTTCTGATTCAAACCCCGCAAGCCAATATCTTGATCGATCCAAATTGGGCCAATTGGCTCCTGGTCGTGCGCCGCTTGCGACATGCGGGACTCGCCCACCACCACCTTCCCTCGATCGACCTCGTGCTGATCACCCACGCCCACTTCGATCATCTACATCGCCGCAGTCTTCGCCAAATCGCCGCTAATCAACCGATCGTCGTTCCATCCGGCGTGGGAGATCTTGTCCACGGTCTTGGCTTTGAAAAAGTGTACGAAATGAAATGGTGGGAGCGCCTTCGCTTTCCGGGAGCCGCCGTCACTTTTGTTCCAGCAAAACATTGGGGCGCCCGCAAAGTGACCGACCATCACCGCGGGTATGGTGGCTTTGTCCTCGATCTTGGAGGTCGCTCGGTTTACCACGCGGGCGATTCGGGGTACTTCCCGGGGTTTCGTGAGATCGGAAAAAAACTGCACCCGGAAATCTCCCTTCTGCCCATCGGCGCCTATCACGGTCCCAAGTTTGGCGAAAATCACATGTCCCCCGAAGAGTCCCTTCATGCCTTTCAAGATCTTCGCTCCAAGATTCTCATCCCGATGCATTTTGGCACCTATCGTTTGAGCTATGAACCGCTCCACGAGCCCCCGCAACGACTGATGAAGGCCGCGAGTGAGGCCGGACGCCTTGCCAGCGTGCGTTTTCTGATCGAGGGGATGCCGACCCTATTCTAACCCACCCCGCTCCGCCCACCCCGCCTGAGCCGTGGGGCGGGCGAAGGCCACCAACCGACCCCGATGGGTGATAAAATTAAAGAAGTTCTTCGCATTTCCACAAGGGGCGTTCGGATCGAATTCATAAACATCCACCCCGCCCCCTCTTTCCCCGTCCATCCTTTGGGAGGAACCCGCCACCATCGCTTCCCCGCCTTTTTTTCGCCCCAAATAGATCATCACATGGCTGATCGGAGGGTCCCTTGGCACATCATACGTCCACTCCCAAAACAGAAGATCCCCGCTCCTCATCTGCGCGATCAGTTTTATGGAATCCACCTTCCCATCCGCCTTAATCGGAACCGATCGTACTTTTCCCCTCTTTTGAAAATAAAGATACTGGTCGGAAGCAGTCCTCGGGATATCAAAACCAAATACTTTCCAGACGATGTATCGAATCGTGTTGGAACAATCCATCGTAATGAGATAAGGGTGTCCGGGAGGTTGCCACGACTGGGCATAGGACAAATCCTGCTTGGAAAGCCATCGACACGTTTCGACTAACTTCTGGTGCTGCTTAGGGGTCGCCGCGCCATTCGCGGAAGAAACCATACGCACCAGCACCAAGCCAAGCACCAGAGGAAGCAGCCTGCGGACAATCACCACCCCTTCCTTCGCAAATTACAGACGAATCGCAAGTCAGGATAAATTCAATTGGATGAAGACAGAAAATGAAAGAGGGCCTCGGGGTGGGCGAAATCGGTAAAGACCGCATCCGCCCCACACTCCCGCAACTGTTCCGCCGTAAAGGATCCGGTCGCGACCGCGATCGCCTTGGCCCCAATCGCCCTGGCACAGGCCACATCATGCGGGGT
>LIBO01000014.1 GCA_001438005.1 Verrucomicrobia subdivision 6 bacterium BACL9 MAG-120507-bin52
GCTCGCCGAACCATTTCCAAATATCGGGCTGAGTTGGGCATCCTTCCCACCCACCTGCGTCGCCGTTCGTGATCGCCTCCCTCCCTGCTCTGCCCGCAGTTTTCTCCATCGGTCTCCAACGGCAATTGGCTTACCGCTGGAACTACCTCCTCCGCGCCCTTTTCAGTGCCATGCCGCTTCTGGTTTCTTGGGTTTTCTGGAGCGCTGTCTTCCAAGGCAAAGAAACCGTGGGTCCCTACACCTTGGCCAGTCTCCTCACCTACTACGCCGTTCTTTTGGTGGTGGAATCGGTCAGCTCGCCCGCCGATGACGATTTTCAAATCTCGCGCGAAATTCGTGAGGGCACGTTGAATTCCATTCTTCTACGTCCCCTCCCCTACGGTCTCTATCGGGGCGCCCTTTTTTTGTCGGGGCGCTGCGCTTACCTTGTGGCCGCCCTCCTCCCCCTCGCACTCTCCTTTTTTCTCCTCTCTCGCGTCCTACCACTTCAGCTCGGTTCCCTCGACCTCGCCCGCGGAATCCCCGCCGTTCTCGGTTCGGCTCTGCTTCAATTCAGCCTCACCCTGTGTCTCTCCCTCACCTCATTTTGGCTTCTGGATATCAGTGCCCTCATTTTTTTAGTGTACTCCCTCGAATTCTTGGCCGGTGGCCATGTTTTTCCCCTCGATCTTCTCCCCCCGGCTCTTTTTCAAGTCGCCCAACTACTCCCCTTTGCTTACGAGTACTGGTTTCCCGCCGCCACGCTCTGTGGATCTATTTCCCACTCCGCCTGGCTTTTTGGAATCACCATGCAATCCGGCTGGGCTCTCTTTTTTCTCCTCCTCGCCCATTTCCTTTGGAAAGCTGGCCTCCGCAAATATACCGCAGCCGGCGGATAAAATGAGACCGTTCTTTCATCTTCTCCGCTTGTGGCTGATCCAACTTCGGTATGCCGCGACCCGTGAGCTCGCCTTTCGTGCAAATTTTTTCGTTTGGGTCATCGTGGAACTTTCTTGGTTCGTTCTGCAACTCGCCTTTGTCGATGTCGTCTACCAACACGTCGATTCCATCGCCGGCTGGAGTCGTCCCCAAATGATTGTCCTGGTTGCCACCAACCAGCTCATCCAACAAATTTTTACCGCTTTTTTAATGCCCGGCTTGGTCAAACTTCCGGAACTGGTCCGGGACGGAAAACTCGATTTTGTTCTTCTCAAACCCGCCCCACCCCAATTCCTTATCAGCACCTCCCAATTGGAAATTGGTCCGCTCGCCAACGCCCTGATCGCCATGGCCGTGGTGGTCTTCGGCTTGCAAGAGCTGCAGATCACCCCCTCTCTCCCCTCCATCTTGCTTTACGGTCTTCTCATCTTGGCGGGTCTTCTGACCCACTATGCCTTACTGCTCTCGCTCGTCTCACTCACCTTTTGGATCGTGCAGGCCGAATCGGTTCTGCTGGGTTACTACAGTATCTTTCAAGTTGCCCGACTCCCCCGCGAAGCTGCCACCGGCTGGTTCCGCATCTTCTTTACCTTCGCCCTCCCCCTCCTCCTTGTGGCCAACATCCCCGCGGCCACCCTACTGCACGGTTTCCAAATCCTCCCCATCCTCCTTTTTCTGCTCACTTGCCTGACTGCCGCACTTTTTGCCTCCCTCTTTTTTCATCTCGGACTTCGCCGTTACCAAAGCGCTTCGAGTTGAGCAAAACCCCCGACTTAGGCTAATCTCGTTTGATGCCTTCCCTCAACCTTCGGGTCAACCAACCCAAACTGCTCAAGGAAACGGTGCCAACACTCCGTCGTTTGGGCATTTCCTCCTATCCCTCCTCCCCCGCAAATCCCACCTTCCCCCTCACCATCACTCCCTACCCCTCTCCCCGATCCTCCTACTTTCCCGGGAAAGTAGGAAGATCCCCTAGCCTCATTCCCCCGCTCCTTGTCCCCACCGCCTCCTTCCCCACCCGTAACCTCTCTCTCCTCCGCCAACTCGGCCACTCCGCCCCCGGACCCTTCTTCGCCGCCGGCCGCGCTGGCCAAATCAACGCCGCCCTCTTCGCCGCCGCCTGCCTCGCCCCCACCCACCCCAAAATTCGTCGCGCCCTCCACCTCTTCCGCTCCCGCCAAACCCTCTCCGTCCCCCAAAAACCGTGAAGCTCCCTGTCCCCAATCCCCACGTCGCCGACCTCCACCCGTACGAACCAGGTCGCCCCATCACCGATGTCGCCCGCGAACACGGACTCGACCCGTCCCAAATTGCCAAGCTCGCCTCGAACGAAAATCCCCTCGGCCCCTCCCCCTCCGCTCTGCAAGCCATCCGCAACTCGCTCGATCTCTCCCACCTTTACCCCGACGGCGCCGGCCTCGCCCTCCGCCAAGCCATCGCCAAACTCCACGGCCTCACCCCCGATCACGTTGTCCTCGGTTGCGGCTCCAACGAAATCATCGAATTTTGCTACCACGCTTACACACTTCCTGGCCAAGGCCGCGTTCTCGCCTCCGCCTACGCCTTCGCCGTTTATGGACTCATGGCCCGCCTCTTCGGAATTCCCTTTGCAGAGGTTCCGGATCGCGATTTCCATCACGACCTCGCCGGCTTCTCCGCCCGCCTCTCGCCCGACGTTCGCCTCGTCTTCCTCGCCTCCCCCAATAACCCCACCGGCACCCGCATCGCCAACACCGAACTGACCGCCTTCGTTGAAAAATTTCCCGAAGGCCCCCTCCTTATCTTGGACGAAGCCTACTACGAATTCCTCCCCGAACCTCCCCCCTCGATCCAGTGGGTCAAGCAGGGCCGCCCCATCGTCGTTCTCCGTACCTTCTCCAAAGTCCAAGGCCTTGCCGCCCTTCGCATCGGCTACGGCCTCGCCCACCCCTCCATCGCCTCCGTCCTGCAAAAATCTCGTCAGCCCTTCAATACCTCCTCCCCCGCCCAAGCCGCCGCCCTCGCCGGGCTCGCCGACACCGATCACATCAAAAAAACCGTGGCTCTCAATGATGCCGGTCGCCAACAACTCCACGCCTTTCTCAAGAAACTGAATCTCCGCTTCATTCCCGGCACGGCCAACTTTGTCATGGTCGAAGTCGGCCACGGCGATGCCGTTTTTCAAGGCCTGCTAAAACAGGGAATCATCGTCCGCCCACTCCGCAGCTACCGTTTGCCCAACTGGATCCGGATCTCCATCGGCACCCCCGAACAGATGGCCCGTCTCGAAAAAGCTCTGCCCCCCCTCCTTCCCGCCTCTCCATGAGTCCTGTCCGGATCGCGATCCTGGCCCCGGGTCTCATCGGTGGCTCCGTCGCCCTCGCCGCCACCCGCACTCACCCCAAAGCCAAGATCGCCATCTGGACTCGTCACTCCCAATCCGTCCCCGCCGTTCGCCAGCACTTGCCGAACGCCGAAATCGGAACGGACCCATCCCTCGTGCGTGGCTCCGACCTCGTCATCCTCGCGGCCCCTCCCTCCGCCCTTCCCACCCTCATTCAATCCATCCTTCCACACCTCTCCCCCCACACTCTCGTCACCGATGTTTCCAGCATTAAACTGTCCGTCGAATCCTCGGTGGCTCCCCTACTCCAAGGCCAAGCCCGCTGGATCGGCTCCCACCCTA
Organism: Verrucomicrobia subdivision 6 bacterium BACL9 MAG-120507-bin52; assembly: GCA_001438005.1. GTDB lineage: Bacteria > Verrucomicrobiota > Verrucomicrobiia > Methylacidiphilales > Verrucolacustridaceae > Verrucolacustris. The sequence continues at coordinate 3,584 of LIBO01000014.1, forward strand.
TGGCCGGCTCCGAGGAATCAGGCATCCAAGCCGCCCGCCACGACCTCTTTCAAAAAGCCCCCGTTATTCTCACTCCCTCCTCATCCACTTCCGCCGACACTCTTCAGGACGCCACCTCGTTCTGGAAATCCCTCGGCGCACGCGTCCTCTCGATGTCCCCCGCCCAACACGACTCCTACGTCGCCCTCATCAGCCACCTTCCCCACTGCATCGCCTCTACCCTAGTTCTCGCCGCCGGCACCTCACCCCTCCCCTTGGCCGGTTCAGGCTACCGCGACACCACGCGCGTTGCCGGCGGCCCCTCCGCCCTCTGGGCTGAAATTCTTCTTTCCAATCGCACCGAAATTCTTGCCTCCCTGCAAACCTTTCACACCTCCCTCACCCAACTCACCTCCGCCATTGAAAAAAGTGACTCGGCCGGCTTAACTCATATTTTAGAGAAAGCCGCCCACATTCGGCGCAACCTACCCGCGCCATGAGCCAAATCGAAATTCGTCCCATCCGCAAACTCGAGGCCGAGTTCTCCGTTCCAGGCGACAAAAGCATCTCCCACCGCGGCATCATGCTGGGCGGACTCGCCGCCGGCACCACTCGGCTTCGCGGCTTCCTCCCCGGCGAAGATTGCCTCTCCACGCTGCACGCCCTGCAAGCGCTTGGTTGTCGGATCGATCGGGTCGCACCCGATGAAGTCTTAATCGAAGGCCAGGGAGGAAAACTCCTCGCCCCCGCCGAACCCATCGATTGCGGCAACAGCGGCACCACCATGCGCCTCCTCTCGGGAGTCGTCGCCGGGTTTCCCTTCACCACCCGCCTCTTCGGCGATGCCTCCCTCTCCCGCCGCCCCATGGGGAGAATCGCCGAGCCCCTCCGCCAATTCGGCGCCGAAATCCTCTGCGAAGGAAGTGGCGACCGACCCCCTCTCTCCATCCGTGGCGCCCAGCTCCGAGCGATCCGCTTCACCAGCCAGGTTGCCAGCGCTCAGGTCAAATCCTGCGTTCTCCTCGCCGCCCTCCAAGCCAGCGGAAAAACCACTTTCTCCGAGCCCACCCTGTCTCGCGACCATACCGAACGACTTCTCCCCGCCTTTGGGGCCAGCTTTCGCACCGAAAATAGATCCCTCATTCTTCACGGCCCCCAACGCCTCGAAGCCACCGAACTGGATGTTCCGGGCGACTTCTCCTCTGCCGCCTTTTGGATGGTCCTCGCCGCTGGCCTTCGTGGTTCCAAGCTCACTCTCCGACGCGTCGGCCTCAACCCCACCCGCACCGCCCTCATCTCCGCCCTCCTGCGCATGGGCGCGGGCATTCTGGAAAAGGTAGAACAGTCTACCCCCGAACCGCTCGGCACTATCACAGTTACCGGCACTGAATCTCTTAAAGCCACCTCGGTCGCCGGAAAGGAAATCCCCAACTTGATCGATGAAATTCCCATCTTCGCCGTGGCCGCCGCCCTCGCCCAAGGCACAACCGAAATTCGAGACGCGGCCGAACTCCGCCACAAAGAGAGTGACCGCCTCGCGGTTGTGGCAAAAAACCTCCGCCTCTTTGGGGTCCCCGTTGAAGAAAAGCCCGATGGCCTCCTCATTGAAGGCAGATGCCAGCTCGTGGGCGCCGAAGTGGAAAGTCACGGGGACCACCGCATCGCTATGTCCGCCGCAATCCTGGGCCTCTTTGCAAAAGGCAAAACTGTGGTCAAAGACACTGCCTGTATCGAAACCAGTTATCCCGGCTTCTCCAAACAGATCGCCCTGATTCAGGAACTCGGCCGCTAGCTCATGCTTCATCCCGTCATTTGTATCGATGGACCGGCCGCCTCTGGCAAAAGCACCGTCGCTCGTCTCGTCGCCCAAGACCTCGGCTACATTTACGTCGACACCGGGGCCATGTACCGCGCCTTTACCTTTCTCACCCTCGAGGCGGGCCACGATCCCACCTCCCGCCCCCGCATGAAACAGCTTCTCGAGAAGGTTGATTTTCAGGCGGAGATCCAAAAAAAGGAAATCACTTTGCGCGAAGCCAACCGTGATCTAGCTCCCCATACCCGTCTTCCCGAGGTCAACGCCGCCGTCTCGATCGTCTCCGCCTTGCCCGAGCTGCGCGAATACCTCGTCAATCTTCAGCGAAAACTCCGCCTCTCCGGTCCCTTGGTCATGGAGGGTCGCGATATCGGCACCGTCGTCTGTTCCGATAGCCCCTTCAAATACTTTATCGATGCCTGTCCGACCGTTCGGGCTGAACGACGTCGCCAACAGGGAGAAAAAGATAACCTCGCCACCCGGGACAGGCTCGACTCCTCCCGCGCCTCCGCCCCCCTCCTCCGTGCCGCCGATGCTACTCTGCTCGATAGCGGGAAAAATGATGCCCGCGCCCTCGCCGATCGCATCGTTTCCGAAGTGCGCGCTCGCCAAAAACCGGGCCCAACCGTTCCATGAAGGTCTGCCCTTACTGGTTTCATATTTGCCGCCGGATCTGCCTGACCTTTTTCAAAATCTTTCACAATATTCGCGCCTACGGGGCCGAGGCTATCCCCGAAGGCCCAATCATCTTAGCTCCCAACCACGCTAGTTACCTGGATCCACCCGCCGTCGGCTGCAGTCTTCCTCGAGTCACCTACTACCTCGCCCGTCACACGCTCTTTGCCCCCCCCGTGGGCTCTTGGCTCCTTCCCTCCATCGGCTCCATCCCCGTCAACCAGCAATCTCCCGGTCCCTCCTCCTTGAAAAATATTTTCGAGGTGCTCAAGAACCGCGGAACTCTCGTCCTTTTTCCCGAAGGCCAGCGCACGCACGATGGCCAACTCCGGCCAGCCGAGCCTGGCATCGGATTGATCGCGGCCCGCACCAGCACCCCCGTCGTGCCCGTCCACATTATCGGCAGTCGCGCCGCTATGCCCCGCAACGGGTTCTGGCACCCCTTTCGCCCCATCCGCGTCGTTTACGGAAAACCCCTGCACTTTTCCGGCGACCCCAAAAATCGGGAAGATTATCAGAGGTTTGCCGATCAAATCATGGCCGCCATTGCCAAACTAAAGTGCCCTTAAATCCGCTTCCCGCTCAACCTAAGATTCTTCCCCCTCTTTTTTTTGTCAGCACCCAAAGAGTAAACGCCCCCAGCAAAAGTCCTCCCGCCGAAGGCTCCGGCACTCCGGTCGTCGTCAAAATCCAATTTTCAAAACTTTGCACCGAGACCGACCCCGCCAAATCTCCATAATCCGCGTTGGCTCCCGTGGTGTCTAACGGATAGGGCAATGACGCTAGAAACGAGTGCACTCCCACCAGCTTGGTCGCTCCCCCCACCTCAATGAATAGACCGCCCCCACTGTCCCCGCTGCCAATCAGATACTCCTGCGCCACGGGGATGGCCGAACCCATCGAGCTCGCCACCAAATCTGTCGGGTGATCGAAATCTTGAAATAAAACCGTCGGTGAAATTCCATCCAGATCTAACAAAGTTCCACTTCCCATCGTGGTGACCATCCCGCCACGGGCATCGATCATATTTTGCCCCGCCCGCTTTGTTCCGGCGGCAGTCGTCATTCCCCCCGTGCCAACACCGCTTCGGCCATACCCCACGTTTGTCCCCAACAACCCCACGGGGGACGTGCGAAAATCAATCTGTGCCGGAGTCACGCTTGTAATCGGTTGACTCAACCGCACCAACCCCAAATCCACCCCACTCCACAGATTCCCGCCACTGCTGCTCCAACTTGTGTAAGGAATCCATTCCAATGCCGAAACTCCCATTCCGTCATATGAACTGCTCAAGCCAAAGATCATTCCACTTATCCCAGCCCCAGAGTCGTTCGTTCCACCCACCACATGACCCGCCGTTAATACCCACTCGGGTGAAATTAGCGTTCCCGATGCGATGTAACCACTCGCACCCTCACTCCACGTCAGAAATCCCACGCTGTCGTACACACTTTGCGCCGCTAAATTTGTGTAAAAAGAGTCGGCCACGTCATCTCGAATCACCCCCGCACGTCCTGCAGCCAAAAACCCCAAAGAGACACAAATCAGCCCCGCCGATATAGATCCGCACCTCATCAAGCACACCCTACTCGCCGACCCCCTTTTATCAATCCCCCCACCTAATCGCCTTCACCTTCCGCCCCGGCCCGATTACTCTACCCCCATGTCCGTTGAACTCCTTCTTTCTGGCCTGACCCACGTCCATACCCGCGAAGAGTTCACCAAAAAACTCGCCCTCGGCCGCCCGCTTCGCGTCAAACTTGGCTTCGATCCCTCCGCCCCCGATCTCCACCTCGGCCATGCCCTCGTCCTGGCCAAAGTCCGCCAATTCCAAGAGGCCGGCCACCTCGCCGTCATCATCGTGGGCGACTACACCGCTCGCGTCGGCGACCCCACCGGACGCTCCAAAACCCGCCCCGCCCTCGAACCGGAGGTCATCGAACAAAACGCCAAGACCTACACCGACCAAGTCTTCCAAATCATCGACCCCAAGAAAACCGAAATTCGCCACAACGGCGAGTGGCTGGCCAAACTCACCTGTGCCGACCTTCTCCGCCTCAACGGACAAGTCAACGTCGCCCGCCTGCTCGAACGGGACGACTTCTCCAAACGCCACCGAGAAGGCGTCCCCATCAGCCTAGCCGAATTTCAGTACCCCGTCCTCCAAGGCTACGATTCCGTCGCCGTTCAGTCCGACATCGAACTGGGTGGTAACGACCAACTCTTCAACAATCTCGTCGGTCGCGACCTCCAGCGTCAAGCGGGCCAAGAGCCCCAGGTTGTCCTCGTCACCGCTTTGCTCACCGGCACCGACGGAAAACAGAAGATGAGCAAATCGCTCGGAAACCATATCGGTATCACCGAACCCCCGACGGAGATCTTTGGAAAAGTGATGTCGATTCCGGACGAAACCTGCGCCCTTTGGCGTGATCTCCTGGGCTCGTTCCTCGGCCTCCCCAAGGAATCACCCTCGCACCCGATGGAAGCCAAGAAGGAGTTGGCCGCCGCTGCTGTTCGTCGCTTCCACGGGGAGAGCGCAGCCACCGCTGCCCGATCCGACTTCGAAGCCAAATTCTCCAAAAAAGATCTGACTACGGCCGAGATGGAATCTTTTCGCCCCTCCTCCGCCACCCTCTCCGTCGCTAAACTTGTCCAAGAAACCAAAACCATTGCCAGCAATTCGGAAGCGCGCCGACTCATCACCCAAGGAGGGGTCAAGCTGGACGGCACCAAACTGGCCGATCCCCAGGCCGAAATCTCCCTTCAAACCGGCCAAGTCCTGCAAGTCGGTAAGAAAACTTTTTTTCGAATCCATCTCTAGCTTTCTTACTTATTCTCCCGCATCCACCCGATGTTCACATCTTGTGTGGATCAATTTTTCCCATCCCTCGACTCCCCTCCGCTTCCGTCCATTCCAGAGGAATGCCGATCCGTACCCGTGCCGAGTGGGAAAAAAGGGAAAGCACCCTTCTCAGTCGCTACGCTTCCAAAAGCAAAGACACTCTCGGCCGCAAACATTCCGAATTGCCCCATGATTTTCGCCCAGAATTTCAGCGAGATCGCGAACGGATCGTTCACAGTTCCGCCTTTCGCTCGCTCGAATATAAAACCCAGCTTCCCCTCAACGGATCAGGCGATCATGTCCGCACCCGCTTGACCCACACCATCGAGGTCGCTTCCCTCTCCCGCTCGCTTTGTCGCGCCCTCGGCTTGAATGAAGACTTGGCTGAGGCCATTGCCCTCGCCCGGGATCTTGGTCACCCCCCCTTTGGCCACACGGTCGAGGAGACTCTCGATCAGCTGATGCAAGATTCCGGCGGCTTCGGTCGCCGCCGCCAAAGCCTTCGCGTCGTGGAGCAGATCGAAGTCAAATACCCCGAATTCAACGGACTCAACCTCACCTTCGAGGTTCGCCAAGGCATCGACCCCCTTCCCCGCCCCGGCCTGCACCCCTCCCTCGAGTCCCAAGTCGTCGATCTCGCCGACGAGATCGCTCACTCCTGCCACGATCTGGAGGACGCCCTCGAAAGTGGCCTGATCGATCCCTCCGCCCTCCTTGCCGTGGAACTGTGGAAAGAAACCGAATCCTCCATCCGCAAGAATTACGCTCGCCTCGACCCCGAACGTACCCGCCGATATGTGGCCCGTTGCTTGGCCGACCTTCTGGTCGAGGACGCCAGCCGCTCCTCCGAATCCCTTCTCTCCGAGGCAAAGCCCGCTTCCGCCGCAGATGCGCAATCCCAACCCTTTCGCCTGATCTCCTTTACCCTCCCGATGCGCGTGAAAATTCAAAACCTGCGGAGTTTCTTAAATGAGAATCTTTATCATCATCCTGGAGTTCGCGAGGTGAACCAACACTCCTGCCAAGTCCTGCAAGGTCTCTTCGAATTTTACCATCTTCATCCGCATCTCATCGCGGATCGGGCTGCCCTACGCATCAAGAAGGAGGGGGTGAGTCGGGCAGTCTGTGATTTTCTTTCCGGCCTCACCGACCGCACCGCTCGGCAACACTACGCCCGCCACGTCGGCACCGACGGACTTCTTCGCGAACTCACCCCTCAGTCCCCTTCCACCCAAGCCCATCTCTCCCTCGTTTAACTTTTTCGGCTCCGCTCGATCCGGGCCAAAAAAGCCCGAATCTTTTCCTGAAACGAGTCCTGAAATGTCCGATTTTCATGCCCCTCTCCGGGAATGATCCAAAACTCTTTCGGCCCAGCGGCCACTTCATAAATGGTCCGGACCATCGCCGGATCCATCCTCACATCCTTCTCCCCCGCCAGGACCAGGATGGGCGCCTGAATCTTGGCCGCCGCTCGTAAAGAATCCACCTCATCCAGCGAAAAGTTCAGTCGCCTTTCAATCATCGGAAACGCCATCCAGATCAACGGAAACTCCGTGATCCCATACATCAACTTCGCATGGTGCCGAATCGTGTTCCGGTAGGTGTCAAACGGCGCGTCCGCGATCACCCCCGCCACCGAATCGTCCCTCTCGGCCGCTAACAGGGCCGATACCGCCCCCATCGACGTTCCCCACAGCACCGGATCCCCTGCGCCCCGCTCCTGGACGAACTTGACCCCCGCCAACACATCTTGGCTCTCATAAAATCCGATGCTCGTCATGCTCGGTTCGCTCCCCCCGTGCCCCCGAAAATCGATCGCTAAAACGGGATACCCCTCCTTTTGCGCAAAAAGAATATAATCGATCATGTGAGACTTACTCGCACCCAATCCATGCAGCACGATAACGGGTGGCGCGCTTTTCTTACCCGCCGGCATCCACCACGCAGATAACTTTTTCCCATCCCCCGATCGAATCTCCACATCTTTACAAATCAACCCCAGCCGTTGCGGATGTAAGTTTGGCCGGGCCGAGGGAGGAACAAAAGTGGCCAAATTGGATAAGAAACTCGCCGCCAACCAAAATAATCCTACCACCAGGGCACCCAACACCCCCAACCAAGCGAGAATACTTTTCGTCCGAAATCCTGCTAGATTCATATTCGTAATCCTAAAGGGATACTGGCACCTCGCCAGTTGTCTTCGTCCGCGCAAAAAAGTCAGAAATTTTGGAGGCGAGGGTCGGAATCGAACCGACGAATACAGCTTTTGCAGAGCCGTGCCTTACCACTTGGCTACCCCGCCCAAAATTGATTTGTGACCGATCAGTATTCTCTCCCTCTACCCCTTCGTCAAACTCACCCGTCACCCCTTCTGCGGTGTGACTAAAATCTTGTCCAACCGATGCCGATCCATATCCACCACCTCATACCGATGACCCCGATACTGAAACGCATCCCCCTCATGCGGCACGCGAGCCAAGTGATGGACAATGAATCCACCTAAGGTCTGATAGTCCCCATCCAACTGATAGTGATCCGCCCCCTTGCCAATCTCCTTGGCAAAATCCTCCACCGGCAAAGTCGCATCCACCAACCACGATCCATCCTCTCGCTTCACCACCCGCGCCCGTTGCCGATCCTCATGGGACGGCAGATCGCCCACAATCGCCTCCAGCAAATCCAACAAACTCAAAATTCCCGTAATGCTCCCAAACTCATCGCTCACCAAGGCCACCCGCTGCTTCGCTTTTTGTAGCTGCTCCAGCGCCCGCAAAGCCGGAATCGTCTCTGGAATGATCAGCGCCGGGGTCGCCAAATCCGCCGGTTTCGCCGGTAACCCCGCCGCCGTGTTCGCCCA
>LIBO01000015.1 GCA_001438005.1 Verrucomicrobia subdivision 6 bacterium BACL9 MAG-120507-bin52
GGGAAGGGTGTGATCGGGATGAAGTCGAAGGAGGAGAAGGGGGAGGATGAGGAGACCGACTTTGTGGAGCATCTTTTTGCTGCATCTACCCACGATTACCTGATGTTCTTTACGAGCGCGGGTCGGGTGTATGTGGAGAAGGTTTATGAGATTCCGGAAATGGGACGAACAGCGCGAGGAAAGTCGATCGCGAACGTGCTGGCGCTCCAGCCGGGGGAAAAGATTGCGGCACTGATCTGCGTGCAGGAGTTTACGGACAAGCAGCACTTGGTCATGGCCACTTCCTCCGGAATCGTGAAGAAAACCAACCTCTCGGATTACTCAAATTTCAGAAAGGGCGGAATCATTGGCATTAAGGTTGAGGCGGGGGATCAACTCATTGGGTGTGCTCTGACGAATGGGAAGCAGGAAATTGTCTTAGTCACTTCCGAGGGGATGAGCCTGCGATTCCATGAAGATCAGCTACGGGATCAAGGTCGGGCCACGGTCGGGGTTTATGGAATTCGACCTGAGAAAAAAGATAAGGTGGTCGGGGCGGCAGTGGTGGATCCCGAGGCGACTCTCTTGGTGGTGGGGGAAAACGGGGTCGGAAAGAGAACTTCGTTTGAAGATTATCGAAGTCAGACCCGAGGAGGGAAGGGGATCATCACGATGAAGACCACCGATAAAACAGGGTTGGTCGCAGGAGCGATTTCGGTGAAGGATGCGGACGAGATCATGATGATCACCGAGAAGGGGCAGATGGTAAGAACGAAGGTGAAGGATATTCGGGAGTCAGGCAGAAATACGCAGGGAGTTTATCTGGTTCGATTGCAGAAGGGGGATCGTCTGCAGGGTGTGGCCCGAGTGGTGGATACGGAGGAGGATGAGCAGCTTGAGTTAGGCACGTGAGACGATTCGTAGGTTTGTTTTTCGGGTTCTGGGTGGTTGTCGGTACCAGTGGGGCAGACTCGCAGGCGCCCCTAGAGAGAATTGCTTTTGGCTCCTGTTATAAGCCTGAGAAAAAGGGTGGTGTTTGGGCGGGGGTAAGGAAGTTTGATCCCCAGCTTTGGATCTGGTTGGGGGACAATTTTTATCATGATTGGGCGAATGGAAAATATGTCCGAACGAATGATGACCCGGACTCCTTTGCGAAAGGGTATCGAGCGCTGGGACGGAGTGAGGGAGTTCAGGCCCTTCAATCCTTAGCGGCCGATCGAGTGATGGCCACGTGGGACGATCACGATTTCGGCAAGAACGATGCTGGCAAGGAGTACGACCGGAAGGAGGAGTCTCGGAAAGCGTTTGCCAAGTTTTTCGGTGTCCCGGATCGACCAGACGGTATTTACAGCTCGCGCGATTTCGGGCCAGAGGGCAAGCGGGTGAGGGTGATTCTTTTGGACACCCGATATAATCGGGATTCGCTTCCGCGTAAGGGCGAGGCGCTCTCAGACGGTGACATTTTGGGGGAGAGTCAGTGGAGTTGGCTGGGGGAGGAGCTAGCGCGGACTGGGGCGAACCTAATTATCCTAGGTTCCAGTATTCAATTTGTGTCGGAGCAGCACAGGTTTGAAAAGTGGGCCAATTTCCCAAAGGCAAAGGATCGAATGCTTGAACTTCTAAAGACGGTTCGTGCCCAAGGGGTCGTTTTTATTTCGGGGGATCGTCACCATGCCGAGATCTCCTGCCTTCCGGAGGGGCTAGTGGGCTACCCCCTCTATGACATCACCTCGAGCGGGATTACGGAAGGGGGTGGGATCGGCAAGGAGGAGAATCGTTATCGAGTCGCTGATCTTTGGAATGCGAACAATTTCGGTGCAATTCAAATTGATTGGTCACAAGCCAATCCGACGGTCTCATTGGAGATTCGAGATGAAAAGGGGAACGAGGTGCGGCAGGTTTCTTTCCCTTTTACTCAACTTGCCCTGCCCAAGCAGTAATCTAACTTATGGATATGCCATACGTTGTTCGTCGCCCTGAGCTGAACTTGTGGGAGAAGCTTTACCTTCCCTCCATCGTTGGAGGAATGTGGATCACTCTGGGTCACATGGCGAAAATGATTTTTGGACGATTATTTTCGCAGCAATCCGATGGGCCTCGCTCCTTGATGGATATGAGCGCGACGGGATTATTGACGATGCAGTATCCTGAGGAGAAGTGGCCTATGCCGGACGGATATCGCGGGGCACCCGTACTGGTGAAAGATCAAGAGGGCCGGGAAAAGTGTGTCTCATGCCAGCTTTGTGAGTTTGTCTGCCCCCCTCGGGCGATTCGTATCACCCCTGGAGCCATTGCGGGATCCGATCCCTATGCCAACGTGGAAAAGCGCCCCCGGGAGTTCGATATTGATATGCTCCGCTGCATTTACTGCGGAATGTGTGAAGAAGTATGTCCGGAGGAGGCAATTTATCTTACGAAGGAGCAGCCCATCTTTGTTGGCACAAGTCGCGCAGGGATGGTCCGGAACAAGGAGGAGTTATACCGACTGGGTGGCGTGATGGATCGTCCAATTCAGAAGTGGCGCGGTAAGTAGCTCCAGAGGTCGCGACCGGATGGAGGCTATTTTCTTCTGGGTGCTAGCCGTAGGGTTGTTGGTATCCGCTACTGCCCTAGTGGCATTTCGAAATCCGGTAACCAACGCGGTGTGTTTGGTGGTGGCGCTGGTGATGCAGGCGGCTCTTTTTATTACCCTCGAATCCTTTTTCTTGGCCGCGGTTCAGGTGATTGTTTATGCGGGGGCGGTCATGGTTCTCTTTCTTTTCGTCATCATGTTGCTGGATGTAAGGGAAGAAGCGCGCCGCCGAATCTCAAGGCCTCTGATGGTCGGGGTGATTGGGATTGGGGGAGGGGCAGTTTTTGGAGCGACAAAGATTTCCTCACTTTTCCCTTCGTCTGACAAAATCTTGCACTGGGGGCAGAGTGGGGGAGGCGGGGGGGCCAAGGAGCTCGGGCGGCTGCTTTTCACGTCTTACAGTCCCCTCTTTCTATCGACAGGTGTCTTATTGCTGGTGGCGACGATCGGGGTGGTCGTCCTCTGTCGAAAGGATCCAGAAGTATGATTTTTGGCGAAGTCACCTTGGGGCACTATCTAGCCCTCAGCTCGCTTCTTTTCCTCATCGGCCTGGCCGGGGTGCTTTTGCGCAGAAGCCTCCTCATTGTCATGATGTCGCTGGAGCTACTTCTCAATGCGGCCAATTTAGCTTTGGTGGCGGTGGGCAGATTCCAAGGATTACCTGACCCACAAGTCGCCGTGTTTTTCGTGATTACCGTGGCGGCGGCCGAGGTTTCCCTTGGCCTGGCGATTCTCGTGGCCATCTTTCGAATCCAGAAAACTACTGCGGCTGATCAACTTTCAACCTTACGATTTTAATGCTGGCCTATACTCCTTACCTCATTTTGCTTTTGCCTTTGCTGGCGGCGGTTTCGATCCGAATCTTTCTGCACCCGTTTCCCCGCATTTCCGTGGCAGTTTCTACTTTGGCTTGTCTGGGGAGTTTTGTCGGATCGCTGAGTCTCCTTGTTTTTGGGTCGGTCCTGGGTGGCGTCGCGGCTCCCTCTTTGCCTTGGGTGGAGGTGGCTGGCTTCCGGGCGAATTTCGGGTTGATGGGTGATCCTTTAGCTCGGGGAATGGCGACGCTGGTTTCGGGCGTTGCTTTTTTGGTTCATTTGTACTCGATTGGATATCTGGAAAAGGATCCCAGTCGCAGCCGATTCTTTGCCGAACTGTCGCTCTTTGTCTTTTCGATGTTGGGCATTGTCTTGGCGGACAACTTGGTCTCGATGTTTATTTTTTGGGAGTTGGTGGGATTAAGCTCTTACCTCCTCATCGGTTTTTGGGTGGAGCGCCCGGCGGCTGGGTCGGCGGCCAACAAAGCTTTTTTGGTCAATCGAGTGGGTGACTTTGGTTTTATGCTCGGGATTTTGGGCGTTTGGGCGCTGTTGGGGACTTTTCACTTTTCCGAATTTTCGGCTCGGGTCAGCGAGTTGCCCGTCGGATGGGGCGTGACTGCGGTTGGGTTAGGCCTCTTTTGTGGTTGTTTGGGTAAGTCCGCTCAATTTCCTTTGCACGTCTGGTTGCCTGACTCGATGGAGGGTCCAACCCCTGTCTCGTCCCTTTTGCATGCCGCGACGATGGTGGTGGCAGGGGTGTATATGCTGATACGGGTCTTGCCGATCCTTGAGTTAAGTCAGGTCACTATGATGACGATAGCCTGGGTAGGTGGTTTGATGACCCTTTTCCCGGCTCTGATCGCCTGCCAGCAAAATGATATGAAAAGAATCTTAGCTTACTCGACCCTTTCCGAGATCGCTTACATGGTCATGGCGGTGGGGTTGGGGGTTTCAGGCCCAGCGATGTACCACTTGATGACCCACGCATTCTTTAAGTGTCTCCTTTTCTTGGCGGCAGGATCGGTCATTCATGGCTGCCATGGGGAGCAGGATATATGGAAGATGGGGGGTCTGGGGAAGCGGATGCCGTTCACGGCGTCGGTTCTTCTTTTGGGAACCTTGGCGCTTTGTGGAATCCCACCTGTCTCTGGGTTTTGGAGTAAGGACGCGATTTTTGCGGCGACGGCCCACTCTCCTGGTTTAGCGGCGGTTTCCATGGCGGCCGGTTTCTTTACCTCCTTTTTCATGTTGCGAATGATTTTGGTGGCTTTTGGGGGGGAGCCGAAAAATGAGGCGGCCCGCCAGGCGCATGAGGGGAGCTTTTGGATGATTGCCCCGATGGCGATTCTGGCGGTGCTGTCGGTCTTGAGCGGGCTGGTTCCAGTGGAGAAGTTTTTGGGGATTTCGCCCGAAGAGGGACATGCCCCCTGGACGCTTTGGTTGTCCTTACTGGTGGCTCTGGCTGGTTTTGTGCCGGCTTATCGCTTGTACCGCCATGCTCCGCAAGACCCCATCAACGTCGCGATTCTCCGGTACAAGTTTTATGTGGACGAGTTTTATCAGCGGGCACTGATTTCCACGCAAGATGCTATGGCCAAGGTGACAGATGCATTTGAGGGGTGGGTCGTGCGGGGCTTTTTGGTGCGCGGCTCGGGGGTAGTCGCTCGAGCCTCCGGGCAAGGTTTGCGGCTGGTTCAGTGCGGGCAGGTCCAGGTGTATGCCGGTCTCTTCATTTTAGGAGTCTTTTTTCTGCTGGGTTGGCTTTGGCGGGGGGGATCCATGTGATGACCTTGGCTTGGACACTACTTGCTCTGCTTGTGCTGCCGTTGATCGGGGTGGCGGCCATTTGCCTCGGGGCCGCTCCGCGTAAGACCGCGCTGGGGGTGTCTCTTTGCAATTTGATTCCGGGCTTTCTTGCTTTTGGGGTGGTGTTGCGGGAGGGAGAGCTGCTGTTTGGAGCGGAGGCGAGTATGATACGAGAGGTATTTCCCGTGCAGTTTCGGTTAGGCATGGATGGGCTGAGCATGGCGCTGGTCGGTTTGACCTTGGTGGTGACTCTCGCGGCGATGGGAGTGGCGCCGGCTGAGGTCAAGCGGGCCAAAGAGTATTACATCTGCCTTCTTCTGGTTGGATTAGGGGGATTGGGTGCTTTTCTATCGCTCGATCTATTTTATTTCTTCTCCTTTCATGAGGTGGCTCTGATTCCAAGTTTTCTGCTGATTGGAATCTGGGGGCAGGGGGATCGGACGGGTGCGGCTTGGAGAATGACTCTTTATTTAATGTTGGGCAGTTTAGTGCTTTTGGTGGGTCTAATTGGTCTGGTCTGGGCAGCACCCGAAACCGCCCGCTCACTGGATTGGAGAATGTTAGGGGAGACTTTGCGAGCCAATCCGATCCCTGGCCCACAGCAAACTTGGCTGGCCGCTCTGCTGTTGGTGGGATTTGGGACGTTGGTTTCCTTAGTGCCATTTCATAGTTGGGCCCCGGGGGGATATGCATCGGCGCCTGCTCCAGCCGCCATGCTTCATGCCGGGGTACTGAAAAAGTTTGGTTTATATGGGCTACTGCGACTCGCCTTGCCATTGACTCCAATCGGCTGGAAAGAATTGAGCTGGCTGGTGGGAATCCTCTTAGCGGGAAATATCCTCTACTTGGGATTTGTCTCACTGGCCCAGCGAGATTTCCGATGGTTGTTAGGTTTTTCCAGTGCCATGCATATGGGCACCATCTTTTTGGGGTTAATTGGTGGGACAGTTCTCGGGCTGGGAGGCGCACTGCTGTTGATGGTGGGGCATGGCTTGAGTGCGGCCTTAGGATTTGCCGTGGCCGGAGAGATCGGACACCGCACGGGAACGACCTGGATGCAGGATTTAGGGGGGCTGGCAAAGCGAGCACCGAAGCTTTGGTTTTACCTGATGATTGCCGGCATGGCTTCGATCGGGTTACCGGGATTGGCCAACTTTTCGGGTGAAATCTTAATCTTTTTCGGGGCGTGGTCGGCTCATCCTGTCCTGGTTGGAATTGCGGCCTGGGGGGTTGTGCTGTCTTCCGTGGCGATGTTGCGGGCGATTCGCAGCATCTCCACAGGCCCCGTGCCCTCCCATCTGGCGGCAAAAGAGATCACCGATCTCAGGGGAGCGAAAGAGGTTTGGCCCATGGCTCTCTTGACCTTTTTCCTCTTGGCGATTGGTCTTGTTCCGAATCTGATCTTGGGCCCGGCGAGGCCAGTCCTTGAGAGGATTCTGCAACCATGAGTAGCTGGTTCTGCCCTGAGGTTTTACTGGTACTCAGCGGAGTAGGTTTAATCTTGGCTGACTCTTTCATTCCGGAGGGTAAAAAAGGATGGATCCCGGGTGCGGCACTTTTATTCAGTTTCGTGATTCTGGTTTTCACTTTAGGGCAATCGGGTCAGCCCATGCCGAGCTCGTGGCAGAACCTGTTTTTGACCGATGGGCTCTCCTCTGTTTTCAAGCCCTTCTTTGTTCTATGTCTACTTGGAGTCACGGTGATTTCGGTTCGTACCCCGATGGGAAATGAAGAGAGGGTAAGGGCGGAGTGGATTGCGCTACCATTCTTTCCGACGGCGGGTCTTTGCTTGCTTGTTAGTGCCCACGATTTCTTGGCCATCTTTGTCGCCTTGGAGCTCGTCGCTATCTCGCTTTATCTCCTCGCCGCATTTCACCGAACTCGGGCGGCTAGTTTAGAGGCAGGAATGAAGTTGCTGGTCATGGGGGGGCTATCGACTGGGTTTTTGGTTATGGGCATCGCTTGGTTATACGCGGCGGCTGGCTCCACGGAGTTTAGTAAAATCTTGGTCGAGCAAGCGGGGCGTCCGGCCACCTTGCCCCTTTTATTTGCCATCGGATTAATTCTGACAGGGCTGGCCTTCAAGGTGGCGGCGGTTCCTTTCCATGCTTGGGCGCCGGATGTGTATGAGGGTGCGCCGACCTCAACCACCGCTTTTCTCGCGGTGGCTTCCAAGGCAGCTGGGTTTGTTCTTCTTGTCCGAATCTTTGGTTTTGGTGCATTTGCGCTAGATTCGGTCGCGGTTTTCTATCGCCCGGTCCTACTTACTTTGGGGATTGCGACGGTGACTTTAGGGACGCTGGCGGCGTTACCCCAAAGAAACCTGAAACGATATTTGGCTTATTCCGGGATTGCGCATGCCGGTTACATGCTTTTGGCCTTGGGAACTTTGGGTGAGGCGGGAATGGGTACGGTGGTGGGTTATTTATGGGCTTACCTGCTTTCCACATTTCCTGTGCTGATTTTTATTCAAGAGATGGAGCGGATTCATGGGAGTGCGGATATCCGACATTTGGAAGGACTTGGGCAGAAGGATCGAGGGGTGGCACTGGGTTTGACTCTGTGTTTCCTTTCCATGGCTGGACTTCCTCCGCTGCTTGGGTTTTCGGCCAAACTCTCGGTTTTTGCGACTTTATGGAGCGCTGGGGAAATGCCTGGGTTGGTCGTAGGAGTCGTGATGGCAGTGGTGGGGTTGGGATTTTATCTGGTTCCTGTCCGGGCGATGTACTGGGAGCGGGAAGCGGACGCAGTTCCCGCGCAAAGATTCCCCTCTTTTTTGGTATGGATTTTGTTATTCGCGGGCTTGGCCCAACTGGTCCTTGGTCTCCAGCCTCGGCCTTTGGTGCGTTTAGTAGAACGAAGCCTGGCCCCAGCGACGACGGCGGTTTCGAGCGAAAATTGACGAAGCTGGTTGAGTAGCAGATTTTCGGTTAGGGTTAACCCGTGACCACCCCCACTACGCACTCAGGCTCGACCGGCCCTAAGGTGGGTTCGGAAAAGTTAGTGAAGCTTTCCGAGGCAGCCGCCAGCCATCTGATGGGGTTGCTCCAAAAAAAGGAGTATCCCATGGGGGCACTCAAAGTATCCGTAGTGGGTGGGGGTTGCAGTGGATTGCAGTATCAGATGGAGTTAGTCCCGGGGGCGGGCCCCAAGGATATTGTGGTGGAGAGCCGCGGAGTACGAATATCGGTCGACCCAAAAAGTGCCGTTTTTATAAGTGGTTCGGAGGTGGATTTTAGTACCGATCTCCTCAAGGGTGGTTTTCGAGTAACCAACCCCAATGCGAGAGCGACCTGCTCGTGCGGAGATAGCTTTAGCACATGAAAAGAAAAGCGGCCCCAGCGGCTAAGAAAAAAACCCTAAATCTCAAGTCGGCTGTGGGAAAAGCAAAATTGCCCTATGCCAAGCGGCTCAAGCTAGGCTTTGCCAAGGTCGAAAGTGATTTGAATTGGCTGATGGAAGCCTTCGGCGATTTGCTGGTTGAGTTAGGTGAGGAAAAGGTGGTGCGGGCATTACCTTTCCGCGGCAGCACGGCGGAATTCATTCCGATCGAAAAGGGAAAGGTAACGCGGGCCTACTCGCTTGCTTTCGGGTTGTTGAATGTGGCGGAAGAGGCGGCCGCGGCGACGATGCGCACAATGAATGAATCGATCAACGGGCCTGTCCATGAGCCTGGTTCCTGGGCGCAAGCACTGCGCGGGATGAAGTTGGATGGGGTGGACGCGGAAACGTTAGCGGCCGAGCTGCCTACCTTGCGGATCGAACCTGTCCTGACGGCTCATCCAACGGAGGCAAGGCGCCGTTCGGTTCTGGCCTGCATGCAGGAGATTTATGGGATATTGGCCGAAAAATCGGGGCACAGGGGGGGGCATCCAATGGAGCGGGATCGCCGGGCGAAGTTGAAGATTGTTTTGGAGCGTTGGTGGAGGACGGAGGAGGTGCGGACGCAGCGACCCACAGTGGACATGGAGAGAGAAGGGGTGATCCACTGTTTATCGGGCGCGATGGCTCAATCCATTGCGGAAACGGATCGCAGATTGCAGGAGGCATGGGTCCTAGCTGGATTGGGGAGGGAGGGACCGATTCATCCCGCTGTTCGGCCTGTTTTGTCTTTTGGGACGTGGGTGGGGGGAGATCGGGATGGACATCCTCTCGTGACCCGTGTCACCACGGAGACAAGTTTACGGCAGTATCGTGAGGCCTCATTGCGGCTATTAGGTTCTTCATTGGAGAAGTTGGCTTCTCGATTGACTCTTTCTCGGAAGTATCACGGAATTCCTCCGGAATTGGAAAAGTGGTTAGGGGATTGGCGCAAGCGAGTTGATCCCAAGCAGCAGCAACGTTTTGCGGTGTATCAGGAGGAACCTTGGCGCGAAGCAATTTTATTAATGCGGGCCCATTTACCGCCTGAATTGGAGGGAGAGGGCGGGTATGTACAGCCCGAGGATCTGATTTTGGATTTAGGAGTGGTACGGCGTGCACTGATTGCGGTGGGTGCCCCGCGTCTGGCAGCAGCGGAGGTGGATCCGATGATTCGGCTGGTGGAAGTATTTGGTTTCCATTTGGCTGCGCTCGACATTCGGCAGAACAGCAGCCGTCATGATGAGGCGATCGAGGAGTTGGAATCGGCGTTGGGAGAGTCCCCCAAGACCCCTTACCGGAACCGGACCGAAAAAGAGAGGCGGACGCTCTTGGAAGGTTGGCTCAAAAAGATTCCTTGGAGCGCGGAGGAGGCGATTGCGGCAGGGCCAGCGTCCGCGGATGTCGTTGGGACCTACCAGACCCTAGCTCGGCATGCCAAGCACCATGGGATCGATGGCTTAGGACTTTCGATTATCAGTATGACTCGGGATGTATCCGATCTCTTGGCTATTCATGTTTTTTGTCGGGCCGCAGGATTGACCCTTCCAGGAGAGGACGGATCGGAGGTTTGTCCGCTTCCGATTACTCCGCTGTTTGAGACTTTAGCAGATTTGGAGGCCGCCCCACGTGTGGTGGATGAGTTTCTCAGACATCCGATCACCCAAAAGACGCTGAAAGTATTAGCTCAGCAGGAGTCGCAGGTTATGCTCCGTCGAAGAGTGGCCTTGGTTGATCCGGGCGAGGGATCGATTGTTTTGCCGGTTGAGGCACCACCGATTCTGCGGGTGATGATTGGATATAGTGATAGCAATAAAGACGCGGGAATTTTGGCCAGCCAATGGTCTCTCCATCGGAGCCAGCGTTCGATCGTGAAGGCGGCCAAGGAGCAGGGGGTGTCGGCGCGGTTTTTCCATGGTCGGGGCGGCACGGTGAGTCGTGGGGCTGGACCCACCCATCGTTTTCTGGAGGCTCTCCCCACTGGGACCCTTTCCGGCGATCTTCGCGTGACCGAGCAGGGGGAGGTTATTGGCCAGAAATACGGCACGGTGGCTACGGCGGCGTATAATTTGGAACTGCTCCTTGCGGGTACGGCTTGGAGCTCCCTTTCGGCCAGCAGCACGAGGGAGGACGACCCACAAATGGCGGAGGTGTTTGAATTTTTGTCCCAAACCAGCACCCAGGCTTACCGCAGTCTGATCGAGGAGCCTGGTTTTATGGACTTTTTTCGGCAATCCACCCCGATCGATGTTGTCGAGAGAAGCACGATTGGATCCCGTCCCTCGCGCCGAACTGGAGATTCGGGTTGGGGCGACTTACGAGCCATCCCGTGGGTTTTTAGCTGGTCTCAATCCCGTTTCTTTCTTCCCGGTTGGTATGGTGCGGGCGTAGCCCTTCGAAACCTACAAGTGGAACACCCAAAGCTTCATCGGCTTTTGCGGGACAAGGTCAAGATGTGGCCGTTTGCTCGTTATGTATTTAACAATCTGGAGAGTGGAGTCGCGAGCGCGGATCTGGAGGTTGGGCACTGGTATGCCGAACTGGTTGCGGACGAAAAGCTGCGGCAACGTATGTTTGACCTGATTCAGGGAGAATTCAGTGCGGTTAGGGATGGTTTGGCTGAGCTTTTTCCTAATTCCCTGGCGAAACGACGGCCAAGATTTCGTTTCACGGTCGAGCGGAGAGTGCGCCCTTTGCGGGCTCTCCACCGTTGGCAGGTGAACGTGTTGCGAGATTGGCGTCGGGCTGAAGCAGAGGGAAATCAAGAAGCAGATTTGCTGTTAGGGGAGTTGCGACAGACGATCGCTGCGATCGCTGCTGGGTTGCGAACGACAGGGTAAGATTGATCGATGCATAATGTTTCAGGTTGGAAGGTAGTCTTCGCCGGCACTGGAATCAACCTAGCCCTGGGGATTCTTTACGCTTGGAGTATTTTCAAAACCGCTATTGAGAAGGATCTGGGTTGGGATCCGGCCCAGTTCAACGATCCTTACGCCATTTGTTGTCTGGTGTTTTCTTTTTCCATGATTCTGGCGGGAAGAATCCAGGACAAAATCGGCCCGCGATGGACGGCGACTCTGGGCGGTCTGCTGGTGGCAATGGGTTTGGCGCTTGTTTCCCAAACCGGCCGCTATGGCATCTGGGTCATTGGTTTTGGGGTTCTGGTAGGGATGGG
>LIBO01000016.1 GCA_001438005.1 Verrucomicrobia subdivision 6 bacterium BACL9 MAG-120507-bin52
GGAAATTCTCGGTTACAAAAAACCCAAGGTGGGCCTCCTCTCGATCGGTTCGGAAGATGCCAAAGGTAACACCCTGACCAAGGAGGGATTCAAACTCCTCTCCGCCGCTCCGATTCACTTCGTCGGCAATATTGAAGGGCGGGATCTTTTCGAACGCCCGGTGGAGGTTGTGGTCTGCGACGGATTTGTTGGAAATGTTGTTCTCAAAACCAGTGAGAGCATTGCCTCCGCCATTTTCTCGTGGCTCAAACATGAAATTCAGAAAACCCCCATCCGGATGGCGGGTGCTTGGCTCGCTCGCGCTGCCTTCAAGGCGATTAAGAAAAAAACCAGCTACGAAGAGTACGGCGGCTCCCTTCTTCTTGGTGTAAACGGCATCTGTGTCATCGCCCACGGTAGCTCCAGCGTCAAAGCAATCCGCAACGCCGTTCGTGTCGCCGTTGAAGCCATCGAACACGGCGTGAACGACCGCATTATTCGTGCGGCGGAAATCGCCGGCGCGCATAAGGAATCCCAAGCGGATGCCATCGCAGCCTAAGTCGGGCCTGCAGATCACGGGAACTGGCATTTACCTTCCCTCTCACGTCCTCACCAATCAAGACCTCGAAAAGCTGGTCGACACCTCGGACGAGTGGATTTTTTCCCGCACGGGAATCCGGGAACGTCGTATCGCCTCCGAAACCGAAACCTCCACTTGGATGGGGGTTCAAGCGGCCCAACAAGCTCTCACCCAAGCCAAGATTCAGGCCGCCGATTTAGATCTCATTTTGGTGGCGACCGTCACCCCCGACTCTTTTTTCCCCTCGGCGGCTTGCCGCATCTCGGCCGAACTTGGGGCGACGGGTTGTCCCGCCTTCGATCTTCAAGCCGCCTGCTCGGGCTTCGTCTATGGAATGATTGTTGCCGAGCAGTTTCTACGGACGGGCGCCGCCCGGAATGTACTCATCGTTGGAACCGAACGCCTCTCCTCCGTGGTCGACTGGAGAGATCGAAATACGTGCGTGCTTTTCGGGGATGGCGCGGGGGCAATCGTTCTGCGACAAAACGAGGCTTCTCGGGGTATCCTGGCTTTCGATTGGGGGGCAGACGGCGCCAGCGCGGATCTTCTTCATCTGCACAATCCTCAATCCCGCGGCCTTGCCACGAAACCCCCGGCTCCTCTCGCACCCGACTGCATCGTTATGGCTGGAAAAGAGATATTTAAACAAGCCGTCAACGCCATGGCCGACTCGGCTCTCCGCACGCTCCAGAAAGCCGGCGTCAACCTCAGCGACGTTCGGTGTGTCATCTCTCATCAAGCCAACATCCGAATCATCGATGCTCTGGTCGATAAGCTGAAATTCCCCCGCGAGCGCTGCTTCGTGAACGTTCATAAGTACGGGAACATGTCCGCCGCCTGCATCCCCGTCGCCCTGCACGAAGCGGGCCCCGAAATGAAGCTCCAAAAGGGGGACAAGGTTCTTCTGGTCGCTTTTGGCGGAGGCCTGACTTGGGCGAGTGCCTTGCTCGAGTGGTAGAATTCTCCCAAAAATCTTCTGCCGTAGGACGCATTGTGGCCGACTACGAGCGTGCCCTTCACGTGGAGGGCCGGCGCCAACTTGGTCTTTTTGCGCTGGAGGGTTTTCGTCTGATCGAGCGCGCCCTCGCCACCTCGACCCCACTCACCCACGTCCTTTGCCACGAATCGGCACCTCGCGATCCGTCCCCACGTCTGCAAAAGATTCTCCAGCAACTTGAGCAGCAGAAGCAGTCGGTTGTCTCGGTGCCCGACTCGATCATGGAAAAACTTCTGGAGGGGCGGACCCTGGGTCCCGTGCTCGCTTTGGCCAAGATTCCGACCGCCCCGGACCTCGAAAAACTTTGCTCCCATCGGCCCGCTGATATCTCCACGAAGTTTCTCGTCCTGGATGAGATGATGGATCCTGGAAACGTCGGCGCTTTGCTTCGCACCGCTCACGCCATGGGAATCGAGGCTCTGATTGCTTTGGGTGGGACCGATCCTTTCCACCCCCGCGCCGCCCGAACCTCCATGGGGAGTATATTTCGCGTGCCGATTCTTCGCTTGCCCACGCTCGAACCTCTTTTAACGCTCTTTCATCAATATGACATTTTCACGATTGGGGCGACCAGTGACGCTCCGACCCTTCTTCCCCACGCATCCATTCCCAAGAAAACAGTCGCCCTATTTGTTGGCAACGAAGGCAAGGGACTCTCCCCATCCGTCCGCTCCGCTTTAGATCTCCTCGTCGCTATTCCCATGAGCAACACCATCGACTCCTTTTCCATTAATGCCGCCACCGCCATCACTCTCTACGCTCTCAACCACCCGAATCGAGACGCGCTGCCCTAGTTTCACTTACTCATCGTCACATAGCCATCTAAGGTCATCCCCCAATCCTTTGATACCTGCTACCCAACAAAAAGAATTTGCACTCGTTCTCGAACAATATTTTACAAGCCGGTTTTTCGCGGTCTGCGTCAACTGGAGGCGCTCGAGCGCTCCGATTTGGCGATCTCACCAATCAAAATCTCGGCACATCTTCTGCCTGCTCCCAAATGCTCCTGAAAACACGCCTTCGCTCGCCGACCTAGCTCCTCCCGCTCCCCCCGATTCGCCAAAAGTTCGCTCACCACCCGCTCCAAATCCTCGACCGATCCGGTCACTCGAATTCCCTTGGTCTCCTCAAACTCTTTCCGAAGCGACATGAAGTTTTCCATGTGCGGCCCTGCCACAATTGCCCGACCGTACCTCGCCGCCTCTAAAAAGTTTTGCCCGCCCGTTCCGGTCATCGTCTTGCCGATGAAAACCAAATCCGCGGTCGGATAAAGATCCCGCAATTCCCCCGTCGTATCCACTAAGACAATTTCAGGGTCGCTCCCAACCTGATTTTTTAAATCGGACCGCTTCATCACCCGTAGTCCCGTCCCCCTTAACTCCGCCAGAATCGACCCTGCTCTCTCCACATGCCTTGGGACCAACATCAAGCGCAACTCCGGATGCTTTGCCCGCAAAGCCCTGATCAACTCCGCCAAAATCATCTCCTCCCCTGGATGCGTGCTTCCCCCCAATAAAAGAACCTGCCCTTGATCCCACCCCGCCGCTCGCCGTATCTCCAATCCTTTCCCAGGATGATCTGCCGCCAAAGCAGCCACATCATACTTCATGCTGCCCATCAAATGCAGGTGCTCCTCGGGAAATCCCGCAATGGCGAACCTCCTCATGTCCTCCGGACTTTGCACCCCAATCCAATCAAATAATTGAAGCACCGGACGAACAAAGCTTCTTGCGATCCGGAACAAGCGGCGATTTCTCCGCGACAACCTCGAGTTCACCAGAAAAACCTTCACCCCCATTTTTCGAGCCCGCCACAACATGTTCGGCCAAATCTCATTCTCGACTAAAATCAGCGCCGCCGGACGAATCCTTCGAAAGGCTCTCAACATGGAGTAGTAGAAATCGGTTGGGGCGTACACCATCCGCGTTTGCGGATCTAAGAGGGGTTCTCCCATCCTGCGACCCGTGGGTGTTCCCGTCGTCAGCAAGATTCGTAGATTCGGTCGTAGAGCACGCAGTTCGCGGACAAAAACACGCGCCAACAACATCTCGCCCACGCTCACCGCATGAATCCAAATCGGCCGCCTCGGATCCTTCAGCCACTCCTTCAAATCCGGCGGATAGTGCCCCAGCCTCTCCCCCAATCGCTCCCAAAACGGTTGCCTTCTCCAAATCAGATACGTCAGATAAGGCCATGTCAGGGCAAACCCAATCGTGAAGAGCACATTGTACCCGATTTTCAGTAGCGGTTGGGGAATCGAACTCATGCTCTTGGATGCGCCTTTCCATACGCGCCCCGCAACCGCTCCGTGGTCACCCGAGTGTAAATTTCTGTGCTGGTTAATCTCGCATGCCCCAGAAGCTCCTGCACCGCTCTCAAATCTGCCCCGCGCGCTAGTAAATGCGTCGCAAAACTGTGGCGCAACTTATGGGGCGTCAACGATGGGTCTAACTCTGCCTCCGCCAAGTACTCCTTCAGATTTCTCTGAAAGACCCGCGCACAAAGACGCTCACCCCGTGGCCCCAAAAAAGCAGGTCCAGCCTCCCTCCTCCAAGATGCGGGTAACTTCTCGAAATATTTTTCCATCCCCTGCCGCACCGCCTCTCCCAGCACCACCAGTCGCTCCTTTCCCCCTTTTCCCTTCACCTTCAATGTCCGCTTTCCCTCCTCGCGAAACGCCCGCCAAGAAAGACTCAGCGCCTCACCCAACCGCAGGCCCGTTCCATAGAGCAACTCCAATAACGCCGCATCTCGCCACCTCGCCCACGCCGGCTCTTTTCGGCCCGCTACTTTGCTCGGCTTTTTCTCCAGCAATCGGCTCGGGGCCGCCAAAAGATGGGTCATCTGCTCTTCACTTAGAAAACGGGGCAGGCTTTTTCTCGGCCGAGGCAACCGCAACCCCGCCGCCGGGTTGTCCGTTCTCTCCCCGCGAGACTGCATCCACTGAAAGAAAGTCCGCAGCGCCGAGAATCGTAGTCGCACCGAGGCAGGCCCGTGCCGACCCTCCCCCGCCAACCCGTGCAAATAAGCCCGGCAATCCGATTCCTGAATACCCTCCCAGCCCCCTTTTCGTTTGGATTGAAACTCGGCCAGTACCTGCCCGTAATTGCGCACGGTATGGCTCGAAAGCCCTCGCTCCTCCGCCAAATGCCGGAGAAACGTGGCCGTTTTAGGATCGGCCACCTCGATCGATTCGGTTTTCAGGCGGCCGCGCTGGCCCGGGCTTTGGCCGTCTTGGCGCTCTTGGGCTTGCGCGGTTCCCGAGGAGGAAAATCAAAAGAGACTTTCCCGTCTTTCCACATGAGGAAAGCGGAGAAAGGCCGACGGGTCTTATTCGAAATAAATTTTTCCAGCAGGCCCGTCCTTCCACTCTTCAGTAACTCCACCACCTCGGGAACCGAGATCTCGCGATTCAATATTTTCTTCGAAACCTTGAATGTGCAGGTCGAGGGCTTGGCCACGCTGTGCTCGCAGACATAGCGAAGCTGGCTGGCAAACATATTTCCACCGCAGGCGGGACACTTTCCCAACGACTCTTGGCCGGTGAAATCCAGCGTTCCCTCCTCCTCCCCCACGACCAACTCGATCTTCCGCCCTTCGCCTAACTTCAACCCCGCCGAAAAGGGCCGCCCCAGGCGACTTCGAAATCCATCCACCAAACCCATCGTACCCTTCTGCAGGAGCTCCAAAAATTCGTGCGCCTCGATTCTCCTACCCGCCAGAACTTTTCTCACCGCGTATCCCTGATCCAAGGTCCGGTACTCCCGCAGGGTTTCTTCAAACTCCTGCCCAGTCTGGGGATCTTTAAAATCCAATTTTCGTAACACATGATCCTTGTCCACAAACATTCGTGCTTTTTCCACAATATCCCGCGTTACTTTTTGAATTTCCCGCATGAACTCCTCTCGCTTCATCCGTCCGTGCTCCACCTCCTTCAACTTGTACTCCCACTCCCCCGTCATTTCCGGAGATTGCAAAATCTCGATTCCTAAAGCGTCCAGCGTCTCAAACAGTCCAAACGCCTTCGCGGTGGGCACCAACTCCCGCCCAATTCGTCGCACGTACTCCTCCGAAATCAATGTCTCAATTGTCGCCGCCCGCGTCGCCGGCGTCCCCAACCCCCGCTCGCCCATCGCCTCACGGAGCGCATCATCATCCAAGGTTTTCCCCGCACCCTCCATCGCACTTAACAGGGTCGCCTCGGTCATTCGAGCCGGTGGCTTTGTCTGTAATCCCTCCGCCAAAATCGCCACCGTCTTCACCTTCTCTCCCTCCTCTACCGAAACCAGAAGCTTCCCCTCCTCACCCCCACCCTCCTCCACCGCCTCTTTGCCATAGACCGCCAGCCAGCCGGCCTCTTTCAAAATTTTCCCATCCGTCCGAAAGGCATGCTCCCCCACCCGGGTGATTCGATTCGTTACCTCATAAACCGCCTCGGGATAAAACACAGCAATAAACCTCCGCACAATCGCCGCATACACCTTCATCTCGATTTCATCCAGCTTCGCCGGAATCTGCATCGTTGGAATGATGGCAAAGTGGTCACTCACCTTCGCGGTGTTGAACACCCGCTTGGTCGGCTTTAACCAGCCACTCTTTAAAACTTTTTTGGAAAATTCGCCAAACTCACTGTCCTGAAAATTTTCTAAGGTTGTTTTGGCCACCTCCAGGTAATCCTCCGGCAAATACCGCGAGTCCGTTCGCGGATAAGTAATCGCCTTATGTTTCTCATAGAGAGCTTGGGCGATCTGCAGCGTCCGCCGTGCCGATAGGCCAAAACGGCTGTTTCCCTCTCGTTGCAAACTCGTCAGATCGTAGAGCAGGGGCGAAAGTTGCCGTGCCGGTTTCTTCTCGTCCTGCACCGTCCCGGTCTTCCCTCGACAAGCTTCCACAATCTCCTCCGCCCTCTCCTTGCTCCATAACCGCTCCGGCTTTTGTTCCGCCCCCCGGTCGGCCACCTTCTGATCCGCTACCTTCTCATCCAGCCACTTGCCCTCATACTCGCCCGCCTTCGCCCCAAAGGTCGCATGTACTTCCCAAAAGTCTTTCGGCACAAAGGCCCGTATTTGCTTCTCCCGCTCGACCAAGATACTCAGCGTCGGAGTCTGCACCCGACCCGCCGTGGTCAGAAAAAATCCACCCCCCTTCGAATTCAAGGCCGTTAATGCCCGAGTGGTATTGATTCCCACCAGCCAATCACTTTCCGAGCGTGATTTGGCCGCATCCAACAACGGCTCCATCTCCTCCTCTTTCCGCAACTTGGTGAACCCCTCTCGAACCGAGGCCGGCGTCATCGATTGCAACCACAACCTCTGCACTTTTTTCTTACACCCCGCCGCCTCCATCACGTAACGAAAAATCAACTCCCCTTCCCGCCCCGCGTCACACGCGTTGATCACCCCGGTCACATCTTTCCTTTTGAGCAACTTCTGCAGGACCTCAAACCGAGGCGCCGTCCGCTCAATCACCTTCAACTTAAACTCCTCGGGCAACAGAGGCAGGCTTTCAAAACTCCACTTTCCCTTTCCTTTGCCGTACTCGGTCGGCTTGCACAACTCAATCAAGTGACCAATGGCGGAACTGAGCACGAAATCTTCCGATTCCCAATACTCCCCCTCCTTTTTAAATCCAGTCAGCACCCTGGCCAAATCATTGGCCACGCTCGGCTTTTCCGCGATGATCAGCTTTTTCGCCATAGATTAGTCAATACGGGTGAAGTACTTACCGGGCATTTGTCGCACCCGATGCTTGAGTTCAAGCTTCAAAAGGGTGGCCGACACGACCCGGGATGGCAACCCGCATTTTCGTGTCAAAACATCCAGATGCATCTCCTCTCGACCCAACCCCTCTAACACCTTTTTTTCCTCCTCCCCCAAATGACCCTCCGGCCGTGTGGGGGTGGGCATCTCCCCCGGCGGAATCAGAAACTCAAACTCCGCCAGCACATCCTCCACCGACTCCACCAGCCGCGCCCCCTCCTTCAGCAACTGATGACACCCTCCGGACTGCGGATGATCAATTCGACCCGGCACGGCGAACACCTGCCTGCCCTGCTCCAACGCTTGCTTGGCCGTAATCATCGCGCCGCTGGCCCTGGCCGCCTCGATCACCAAAACCCCCTTGCTCAGCCCACTGACAATCCGGTTCCGCATCGGAAAAGTCTGGCGATCAGGCGCCGTTCCTAAGCAAAACTCGCTCATCACACAACCGCCCTCTTCCACAATTTTTTCGGCCAAAGATCGATTCTCGGCCGGATACATCTGATCCATGGAGCACCCCAACACCCCAGCCGTTCGGCCCTTGGCCGCTAACGCACCCTGATGGGCCGCCGTATCGATTCCCCGCGCCAACCCGCTGATCACGCCCACCCCGGCATAAGCCAACTGATATCCCAATTTTTTCGCGAGCTCGATGCCATACCCCGTTGCCTCCCTCGTGCCCACGATGCCCAGACACGCCCCCTGCACCGCCTGGATATCTCCACGATAATAGAGCACCATCGGGGGATCGTGAATTTCACGAAGAAGGGGCGGATACAATGGATCCTCACAATCCACCACCTGAAGTTTCAAATCGGCCATTCGCTTCAGCTCCCCCGCTAGATCAAAACTCTTTTCCCAGCCACGAATCGATTCCGCCACGGCTTGCCCCACCCCATCGACCCCCGCCACTTTTGCGGTTGGCATCCCGCACAGTTTTTCCACCTCCCCGAATACCTCCCGCAACTTCCTCACCTTCACCGGCCCCACCAAACGCAGGGCGTTGAAGATAAGATAGGCCTCCGTTCGCGTCATCCCTTGGGGAGTTTTCCTTCCCTTACTTCCTCCAAAGCGAGCTGTATTTTTTTCTCGGTCACCCCCGTCACCAGATCCGCTTTCCCGATTTTTCGCAGCAGCACCCACCGAATTCCCTGGGTGGTGGCCTTCTTATCGCGCTCCATCACGGGCGACAACCGATCCCACCTCAATTCGGGATGGGTCACCGGCAAACCGTGAGCCCGAATCACCGCTTTCAGCTTCTCCGCCGCCTTTTTCTTAAATCGTCGCGCTTTGACCGACAGGTGAGCCGCCACCACCATGCCAATCGCCACCGCCTCGCCATGCCGCAACCCCTCATATCCGACGACCCCCTCCAAACCGTGCGCCACCGTGTGGCCAAAGTTTAAAAGTGCCCTTTTCCCTTTCCGATCCAATTCATCTTCCCCCGCCAACTTGGCTTTGATTTCCACGCACCGCTTGACCACTTTTTTCATCGAGCGAGGCGGCCCCTTCGCCAGCGAACCAAACAGCTTGGAATCGGCGATCGCCCCATATTTAAGAACCTCCGCCATCCCGGCTCTCTTTTCGGCGATGGGCAACGATTCCAGCCATCGCAAATCGGCCAGCACCGCTTTCGGGGGATGAAAAGCCCCCACTAAATTTTTGCCTTCGGGCAGGTCGATGCCGGTTTTGCCACCCACACTACTATCCACCATCGCCACAACGGTGGTGGGAATCTGAATCACCGGCATCCCTCTCAAATAAGTCGCGGCGACAAATCCGGCCAGGTCCCCCGTCACCCCACCCCCCACCGCCACAATCCATCCGTCTCGCGTCAGCCCAGCCCCAGCCAGTTGCCGTACCACACGCCCATACTCATCCACCGATTTCGATCGCTCTCCCGCTGGAATTCGGACGCGGATGATTCGCGAGGCCCGTTTTTCTAACCAAGCAAAAATTGCTAAGGTGAGGGGCAACGCGGCAATGCCCTCATCCACCAGCATAGCCACGGGAACTTTGGCCGGAAGATGAGCTTGCAAGCCTTGGGGCAGGATTTTATCCCCGATGGAAACCGAATACATACCTGATGCCGATTTCACTCGAACCCGCTGGGCACTCATATCCACCTTTCTATGCCAACCCTTGGGCGGGACAAGTCGCCCATTTTGGACACTCCCGACCCGTTAGAATGAACAACCCTCATCAGTAATGATTAAACTCCCAAAACTGCGAAAAGGTTCGCTTTTAAATCCAAAGGTCAAAGTCCGCCCTCTAAAAACCCGCCCCGCAACCTACTGCCCATCAATATCTTGAGTGGCCTCTTCGGACACACAAGCTCTTGTTCATTAATGCCTTGCAGGCCAATCTTTTACCCTTGGGGTCGTAGGTCGGTTGCCTGCGCCTCGGATTCAGATAAGATGAAAATCCTTTGAAAAAGATCCTGCCTCAATCTCAGCCCCTCCAAGACACCCAATCCTCGCCTGATACCCGAAATCTCAGGATCGATAAGGTCGGCGTTAAGGGTCTCCGCTATCCCATCCTCGTGCGCGACCGGACCCACGCGACCCAAAACACCGTCGCCACCGTCTCCCTCGCCGTCGATCTCCCCCACCAGTTCAAAGGCACCCACATGAGCCGCTTCCTCGAAGTTCTCCAAGAACACGGCAGCCTCATTCATGTCGAAAGCATCCCCGCCATCCTCCGCGCTCTCCAACAACGCCTCCAAGCCGACTCCGCCCACCTCGAACTCGACTTTCCTTACTTCATCGAAAAAAAATCTCCCGTCACCGCCTCCCCCGGCCTCGTCGACTATCAGATCCACTTCGACGCCGCCCTCCACGGTAAAGATCTCCGCTTCAAAGTCGCCGTCACCGTTCCCGTCACCACTCTCTGCCCATGCAGTAAAGCCATCAGCGAGCGCGGCGCCCACAATCAACGCGGCCTCGTCCGCCTCGAAGTCACCTTCGGCAAAACCGTTTGGATCGAGGATCTCGTCACCCTCGTCGAATCGTGCGCCAGCTCCGAAATCTTCTCCCTCCTGAAACGGCCCGACGAAAAACACGTGACGGAACGCGCCTACGACAATCCCGTTTTCGTCGAAGACCTCGTCCGCGCCATCTCCCTGCGGTGCGACTCCCACCCCGACATTAACTGGTACCGCGTCGAAGCCGAAAATTTCGAGAGCATCCACAATCACAGCGCCTACGCCATGATTGAGCGCGGCTAAGGCCGCCCGCGTCATCCCCCTTTTTCCCATCGGCACGCCCTCGGGCTTTACCCTATCGTATCGTCATGTCCCCTGTCCTCCTCATCGCCATCCTCGTCGGACTGGCGGGCCAAATTGTCGACGGCACCCTCGGCATGGCCTACGGCGTCACCTGCTCCTCCTTTCTCCTCGCTCTCGGCACCGCTCCCGCCCTCGTCAGCTACTCGGTCAAAGTCTCTGAAATTTTCACCACGGGCGTCAGCGGCATCAGCCACCTCTTCCACCAGAACGTCAACAAAACCCTCTTCCTCGAATTGTGTATTCCCGGAGTGTTAGGGGGCGTCACCGGCGCCTACCTTCTTTCCAATTTCCCTGGCGAAATGCTGAAACCTTGGATTAGCGGTTATCTCATCCTCATGGGCGGCTACATCTTTTGGCGCGCCAACCACAAGCCCATCGCCGTCGACCCCAGCGCCACCCGAGCCATCCCCCTCGCCCTCACCGGAGGGTTCCTCGACGCCGTCGGCGGAGGGGGCTGGGGCCCCGTCGTCACCTCCACTCTCCTCGCCAAAGGACACCAACCCCGCTACGTCATCGGCTCGGTTAATATGGCCGAATTTTTTGTCACCCTCAGCCAAGCCCTCACCTTCTTCTTTTTCTTAAAATTAGAAAACCTGCCCATCATCGCCGGCCTCATTCTCGGGGGCGTCATCGCCGCGCCCTTCGCCGCCAAGATCTGCAAAATCTTGCCCGCCAAAACCATGATGCGGCTGGTGGGCGTCCTCCTCGTCGTCGTCAGCACGCACACGCTTCTTCGTGCCCTGGGCAAAATCTAGCCCCTGCCCGCCCTTTCCCCATGCTCACGCTTTCTCAACTCAGTAAATCGTTCGCGGGTCGCACTCTCTTCAGCGACGTCTCCCTCCAAATTAACCGCGAAGACCGCATCGGTCTCGTCGGCCCCAACGGCGCAGGCAAATCCACTCTCTTCTCCCTCATCCTCGGCGAGGCCAGCCCAGACGAGGGA
>LIBO01000017.1 GCA_001438005.1 Verrucomicrobia subdivision 6 bacterium BACL9 MAG-120507-bin52
ATGTGCTGGACCGGATGTCGTTGGTCGGGAATCGCAGTCCGCTGGCTTGGTCCCCGGATGACGCGGCGCTGCGCATGACCTGGTCCGACGCACGCCAGAGATGGGAATGGACCGGGAGCTTCACCGCGGGAGATCTGGAATTCAAATTTGCCAGCGGTCCGGGCTGGGACGGTTCGAACTATGGAACCGCAGCTGGGGTGGCGGCCAACACGGCGACAACGGCCGGTGAAAGCAATCTTTCTACCAGCCTAGCTGCCGGGCGGTATCGATTTGCTTTTTCTGAAGCGAATGGCGCCTACACCATTCAAAGCTTCCCGGTCTCCACGGAGTGGCGGGAGGTGAATGGTCTACCGTCGGCAGGGGCATGGACCGACGATACCGACAAGGATGGGATGGTGGATCTTTTGGAATATGCCTTGGGGGGAAGCCCCACCAATCAAGCGGATGGGAAGACATTGCAAACGATGGCGATTATTAACTCCGGCGGAACCAATCGTTTGGTTCTGCAGTGGTTGCAGCGAACGGACGGGGGCGGTTCCTTGGTGGTTACCCCAGAGCTGGCCACGGATCTGGCAGGAAGCTGGAGTCCGCTGACTCCGTCCGATGCGACCAATACCAGTGGAGTGCCGGCCAATCACATCCGAAAAGAAGTTTCCGTCTCAATAGACGGATTGAAAAAATTCATACGACTCAGGGTTAGTGGTCCATAACGCTCCGCGCTTGTTTCGGCTTGGGATTCCTTGGAGTCTGTCGTTTATGGTCAAGACAAGCAATCGTCCCCTGAAGTTAGCGGCGCAGGCCATCGGGGGATTCGTGGCGGTAGGCTGGAAGATCGGTGGAAACGAATCCTGTGGGAGGGGTCGATATTGAAATGAAAGACGGGTCGAAGCCGAACTGGTTGCGCCGTCTCTACAACTGGACGATTCACTGGGCGACGACGCCGCAGGCGGTGCCGGCACTGGTGACGATTGCCTTTATTGAATCTAGTTTTTTTCCGATTCCGCCCGATGTGCTCCTCTTGGCCCTTTGTTTTGCCCATCCGAAGAAGTGGGCTCACTTTGCTTTTTGGTGCACGGTGGGCTCCGTGGCTGGGGGAGTATTTGGATGGTGGATTGGGCATGCGTTGTGGGGAGTAGTGGCCCCTTGGTTTTTTGCCCACGTGCCCGGTTTCACTGAGGCCACTTTCTTAAAAGTCGAAGGGTTTTATCAGCAAAACGCTTTTCTTTTTATTCTTACGGCTGCCTTTACACCCATCCCCTTCAAGGTTTTTACGGTCGCATCCGGTGTTTTTGCAGTTCCCTTACCTACCCTTGTGTCTGCCTCAATTTTGGGTCGGGCGGGCAGGTTCTTTCTGGTGGCAGCGGTGATTCGCTTGGGGGGGGTAAAACTCAAGCCCCACATTGAAAAGTATCTTGAGGTGGCGGTTACCCTTTTATTCCTTCTGGGTATTGGGGGCTTTATAGCGATCAAGTGGCTCAAATAGTTGAAAATAGTTTGAACGTTTTGACCCTTTTCTTGTCTATGACAACAGATCGTTTACATCTCCTAGTGTTTGGCAAGAAGCGTGGGTTTGATCACCCGCGCTTCTTGTTTTTATAGGTATTTGCCCAATATGTACTTAGATAGGAATCCTCTTTCACACCTATAGAAATATAATTATTGTCTTTCGAGTTAGGTTCTATCACTATTTCGATTCCCCTCATGATTTCGAAGATTCATCATCATCAGGTCGGAATACATGCGACCCGGTTATCGGAGGATTTGCAGAGGGAAATTTGGGGATTCGCCCAGGCAGTCGTGGACGAGGTGAACCAAGGTTGTGCTGGCAACCGAATGAACTACTGGAAAAGTCGTCTCACCCTATCCGTGGAGCACGCCAAGTCACGGGGAATGGATGCGGAGGAGATCGCCCATCAGTGTGAGTTGACGTTGTGTACGTCGCGTGGCACGAAGCCGCTACCGGGAGATACATTATCAAGAATTGAGGCTTATCTTAAAACGCAAGGAGTACCCGCAAAGCTCATTTCGGCCGATTTAGCGAGAGGGTCGGGTCGCTTCTTTTCTCGCTAACGTCTTGTTCGCCCGCCAGAGACTCCGGGTCGCCCCATCGCTTGACCCCCTGATTTTTTTGCGTCAGATTCAACCTTAATGGCGGACAACTTATATGCGGTCAAAGTGACCGGGGTGGGTTACTCCTACGGGAAAAAGCGGGTCTTGGACAACATTGATCTGAAATTGGAAGAGGGTGGGATGTTTTGCGTCCTCGGCCCCAACGGAAGCGGAAAAACCACCCTTTTTAAGATCATTTCGACTATTTTCGCACTGCAAGACGGGGAAATCTCGGTCGGGGGGCGAAGTTTGCGGCGATTCCCGACTCCAGTTAGAAAAAAATTGGGGGTCTTATTCCAAAATCCGGCAGTGGATATGAAACTTACGGTACGAGAAAATCTGCGGCATCATGGGAATCTCTATGGCATCGACCCTCACGATCTGGAAACCCGGATCAATAAAAATTTGGAGGCTCTGGGCGTGGAAAATCGGGGAGGGGAAATGGTGGAGAGCCTTTCCGGCGGGCTCCGGCGGCGGGTTGAGATTGCTAAAGTTCTGCTCACCCGCCCCAGCATCCTTCTGATGGATGAGCCGACCACGGGACTGGATCCCGCGATTCGATCCGAGCTCTGGAGCATCATTTCGGGAATCCGAAACACTCGTAAACTAAGTGTTCTCTTTACTACCCATCTTCTGGAGGAGGCGGAGCCGGCCGATGAAATCCTTCTCCTCGATCAAGGGCACTCTGTCGCCTCGGGAAGGGTAGCTGAACTGCGCAGCTCGCTGGGAAAAGAGTACGTCCGACTTGGAACCTACAGCCCGAAAAAATTAGCGGGTAAAATTCGTAAGGAAGGGGAGATTGAAGTCACGATCGAGCCCGCTTCGGTGAAAGTAGTTCCTTCGCGGGGGCTGGCCGCTCCCTTAGCGATTCGTTTATGGCGGGAGTATAGTCATGAAGTGACTTCGGTGACCCTGTGCCGTCCTACCCTCGAAGATCTTTTCCTACAAAAAACGGGTCGTCTTTGGTCTTCAACTCCGGGGGAGATTTAAACCATGTTCATGCAAGCTTCCTACAGTTTAGCCCTTCGAGAGGTCACCCGTTTCCTTCGGCAAAAAAATCGCGTCATCGGGGCGATGGCGACCCCCGTGCTATTTTGGTTTCTTTTAGGTTCAGGTGTTGGGCGATCCTTGGTTGCCCCTGGGTTTCGGGAGCGAACCGACTACCTCACCTACTTTTTTCCAGGCATTGTCCTTTTGATTATTCTTTTCACGGCCATTTTCTCCACGGTTTCTGTCATTGAGGACCGCCGGGAGGGGTTCTTGCAAGGCGTGCTGGTTGCCCCCGATGGGCGCTCCGCCATTCTCTTTGGTAAACTGATGGGTGGAACTATGTTGGCTGTTTTTCAAGCCATCGTGGTCGTCCTGCTGGCACCTTACTCGGATTATCATCCGGATGCGCGGGTGCTCTTTAATCTTTTCGCAATGATTGCCGTCCTTGCGGTGGGATTGACGGCGTTGGGATTTCTGATCGCCTGGCCGATGGATTCCACGCAGGGATTCCATGCTTTGATCAATCTCTTTTTCGTTCCTCTCTGGTTTTTGAGCGGGGCTCTGTTTCCTCCCTCCGGTGCCGCCGGATGGATTCGGGCACTGATGCACTTTAATCCTTTGAGTTATGGGCACGATGCCTTGGCGGGGCTGCTGGCGACACGTCCGGGTATGCCCCTCCCCGTTGATTTATCCCACGACTTTTCGATTGTCTGTGTCACTACGTTGCTTTTGGTCATGGCCTGCACGGTCCAGGTTAGTCGGCGTTCGTGACCCCTGAATCGCCGGTTCCCACCGGTCCCCGCCCTGCCAATCGTCACCTCACCGCCGCGATTTGGGCGTTGCTCGTGGCCGGGCTGGTGGCGGTCATGGTGGCTGGGGTTCGGGAAATATGGACCTCGTCCGAGCGACAAGAGTTTCCGGTACTCCCTATCCTAGGGCAATTATCCGACTTTCAATTGACCGAGCGAAGCGGGGAGATTAAGACTTTAGCCGATCTGAAAGGAGAGGTGTGGCTGGCGGATTTCTTCTTTTCTACCTGCCCAGGGCCGTGCCCGATCCTGACCACGAGAATGGGTGAGGTGGCGCAGGCGGTCCGGAGAACGAAAGGCAAAGTGAAGATTGTCTCGATCACCGTCGATCCCGAGACGGACACACCGGAAAAGCTGCGCAAGTATGCGGATCAATATGGGGCGGGGAGCAACTGGTGGTTTTTGACTGGATCCCTGTCGGAGACATTTCGCTTGGCGAGGGAGGGGTTCAAACTGGCGGTGGAGGAGAATCCACCCGAATCGGTTCCGCAAGCTGGGAAAATGCTCCACAGCACGAAGGTCGCGCTGATCGATGGGCAGGGAAGGGTGCGTGCTTACTATAATGGAACCGAGCCTGACCTATTGGCACGGGTTCTTCCTGATGTAGGTTCCGTTTTGCAAGAGCAGGAGATCCATCCTTCGATTCCATGACCCTTCACGATTTGCCGTTGCTGAATGCCTGCCTGAATGCCACCACCGCCCTGCTTCTTCTGGCTGGATGGATCCAGATCAAGCGGGGAAACAAGGCTGCCCACAAAAAAATCATGGCGACGGCATTTTGTGTTTCGACCGTTTTCTTAGGCTCTTACCTGCTCCATAAATTTACGGTTGGGCCAAAGCTCTTTCCGATGCAGGGTTGGATTCGCGCTTTGTATTTCTTTATTTTGATTCCGCACACCATTTTAGCCGTGATCAACTTGCCCTTTATTTTAGCGGCGGTCTACTTTGCGGCCACCGGCCAGTTCGAAAAGCACAAGCGGTTGACCCCTTGGGTGTGGCCCGTCTGGATGTACGTCTCGGTGACTGGGGTTCTGGTTTATCTCATGCTCTATCGTTGGTACGCATAGCTTTACGACGCGGGAGCTGGTCTCGCACCTGGCCCCGAGGGGGAGTACTTGCAACTGAGTCTCAAAAGGGGCAGATTCCAATTGTGGATATAAGTTCACTGAATCTGACTCAGGTTGGGCCCGGGATGGAGGTCCGAGTCAGCCGATTGGAGTGTGCGCCAAACACTTGCCAGCGGTTACGAGAGATGGGTTTTTGTGAGAACGCCTTGGTCACAAAGATTCGTGGGGGAGCCGATCTGGTTTGTTGGGTTTGTGGAACTCGGGTCGCTTTGAGCGCCCGCTTGGCCAAGCAAATTTTGGTCGAGCATGTGGACGGAAGGTCTTAAAGCACTTTTTTGCGGGGGAGACGCCCCGTCTTGCCGATGAATCAGGATCCAACCAAACGCTGGGTAGCCGTGATCGGAAATCCGAATGCAGGGAAAAGCACGCTCTTCAATGCTTTGACCGGTCTGCGGCAACGGGTGGGGAACTACCCAGGGGTGACGGTGGAAAAAAGAACGGGTACGGCCTACACCCTTCACGGCGAGGCGATTGAGCTCATCGACCTTCCTGGTTTATACAGCCTTTCTCCCCGATCCCCGGATGAGAAAATCGCCTGGCAGGTATTGCGGGGCGAGTCACCCGGTGTGCCCCGTCCGAATGCCGTTTTGTGTGTCGTCGATGCGAGTAATCTCGAGCGAAACCTTTTTCTCGTGACCCAAGTGATGGAGCTCGGTCTTCCTGTGCTCGTCGCCCTGAACATGGTGGATATGGCCGAAGCGAAAGGAGTCCGGCTACGACCGGAGGAGTTGAGCCAAAAGCTGGGGGTTCCTTTTATTCCGACGCAAGCTCATCGGGGCAAAGGGTTGGTCGAATTACGGGCCGCTTTAGGGCAAAGCCTGACTCATCCAGGACCGAGACAGTGGACCATGCCTCCACCCCTGGCGGCAGCGGTGGGTCAGATTGCGGCGGCTTGGCGGGAGTCATTGCCCGCCGAAGCGCAGGCCGAGGGAAAAGCTTTAGAGCTTTTGGCGGGCTCGAACCGTGGTCCCGAGGGAGCAAAAAAGTTAGCCCTCGCATGGCGAGAGAGGTTTGGCAAAGAGGCGTATGATTGGTCGGCGGCGGTGATTCATGCCCGATACGAGTATGTCCGGAATCTTTTGGGTGAGGCGGGAGTGTTGGGGAACAAGCGGGTAGCCAGTTGGACCGATTGGATCGACGCGGCGGTTTTGCACCCGGTGGCGGGGTGGGGGGTACTGGCGGTGATGATGCTATCGCTCTTTGTTTCGATTTTCTCGATCGCCTCTTACCCGATGGATTGGATCGACGCCGGTTTCACCTGGGCGGGGCAGGCTATAGAAAACCGAATGCCGGCGGGTGTCTTGCGGGATCTTTTGGTCAACGGGGTGTTGGCAGGGGTGGGGGGCGTGGTGATTTTTTTACCGCAAATTCTGATTCTCTTTTTCTTCCTCGGACTTCTGGAGGATTCTGGATATTTGGCGCGAGCCGCCTTTCTCTTAGATCGGGTCATGCACCGAGTCGGGTTAAGTGGAAAGTCGTTTATTCCTCTGCTTAGCTCCTATGCCTGCGCCATTCCCGGAATCATGGCCACCCGAACGGTCGAGGATCCAAAGGATCGCTTAACCACCATTCTGATCGCACCTCTGATGAGTTGTTCCGCTCGAATCCCCGTGTACACCACGCTAATTGCGGCGGCGGTGCCGGTTGCGCTTGTCCCGGTTTGGGGAAAAGCGTTGGGAATGCTGGGACTTTACGCTTTGGGAACCGGTACAGCCTTTCTTTTGGCCTGGCTATTTCGAAAGAAGATGTTGGGGGGAGGTTCTCCCCCACTCATC
Source organism: Verrucomicrobia subdivision 6 bacterium BACL9 MAG-120507-bin52 (assembly GCA_001438005.1). Classification (GTDB taxonomy): domain Bacteria; phylum Verrucomicrobiota; class Verrucomicrobiia; order Methylacidiphilales; family Verrucolacustridaceae; genus Verrucolacustris. Next base: position 6,811 of record LIBO01000017.1, read on the forward strand.
TTGGAACTGCCCCCCTATCGGCGTCCGGCGTTGCGAACGGTGGCCCTGAAAATGTGGGAGCGTGCGGTTATCTTTCTGCGACGTGCCGGGACAGTAATTTTGGCGCTGTCGATCTTGCTCTGGTTTTTATCCAGTTTTCCTGTCCGATCGGACGATCCGACTGAGACCCTGGCGGGAAGCTATGCCGGACAGCTTGGCCTTTGGATCGAGCCAATGATCCGTCCTTTGGGTTTTGATTGGCGGATCGGGATTGGGTTGGTGGCCTCTTTGGCGGCCCGAGAGGTGTTCGTCAGCACGATGTCGATTGTTTATCACGTGGGCGGAGAGCAGGAGGGTTTAGTGGCAGCCATGCAAAGTGCCACCTGGCCTGATGGAGCGATGATCTACACTCCGGTCACCTGTTTATCCCTTCTGGTTTTCTATGTGTACGCGTTGCAGTGTTTGAGCACCGTGGCGGTGGCCAAAAGGGAAACGGGAGGGTGGGGTTGGCCGGCCTTCATGATGCTTTACATGACAGGATTGGCGTACGGGGCTGCTTGGATGGTGCAAATCGTGGGTCGGGCATTAGGGTTTTCTTGAGATGAGCGAGAGTTGGCAAGGCTGGGTTACGGGAGGCGTGGTTCTGGGTGCTCTCATCTATCTGGTGATTCGATTTTTTAAACCCAAAGGAGGCAAGGGGGCAGGGTGCGGGAAATGCTCCTCTTAGGCGAAGATTCGTGTCACTGATCGCAAGGCTAAAGCCTTAGGTATTCAGAAGAGAAAACTTCGGGTACTATTTCTTATGGAAAAACGTTCTCCTTGGTGGGTGCTGGCGGGTTTGGTCGCGGGCGTAGGGACGGGCCTCGGGCTACGTGCGTGGCAACCGAATGCAGGTCCCTTCCTCCAGACGTGGGTCGAGCCGTGGGGGGAGCTGTTCTTAAGGCTTCTTTTTCTCCTCGTGATTCCAGTTCTCTTGACGGCGCTCCCCTTGGCCATTGCCTCGGCCGGGAGCTTGTTACGACTGGGTCGAACGGCCCTGTCGGCCTTTGCGCTCGCTTTACTATTAGGTGCGTCGAGCGTGCTGGTGGCCTTGGCTTTGGTCAATGTGACCCATCCGGGGAAAAGTATGGCGGGCAAAGTTCCGCCCGCGGAGGAGATTGCTTTGGGCCAAGGCAGTGGATTTCTCGCTCAAGCGGTCAATCTGATTCCGGGAAATCCGTTTGGGCTGCTGGCGGGTTGGTTGGGATGGGAATCGTCCGCTAAGATGATGTTGGCGATTTTAGGACTGGCGGTTGGCCTGGGGCTGATGATGTTGCTTTTGCCGGAGAGTCGTGGAAAGGGCATCAGGCAAGCGTGGGAGGGAACTTTTGCGATTTGCATGCGGTTCATTGCTGGGCTGATTCGGTGGGCACCGGGGGCGGTTTTTTGCCTGACCTGCCTTTCTTTTTTTCGGACAGGTCCGGAGTTGTTGGGCTATTTGGGGACTTTTGGTCTGACGGTGCTGCTGGCGTTGGCGCTGCAAGGTTTTGGGGTGTATCCGGTCTTGCTGCGGGTTTTGGGAAAATACGATCTGGGTAAGTTTTGGCGGGGGATTCGCGAGCCGCTTTCGACGGCGTTTGCTACGGCTTCCAGCAATGCGACATTGCCGGTGACACTGCGGGCGGCGGAGGGACCGCTGGGGCTTCGGCCGGAGATATCGAGGTTTGTTCTGACGGCGGGGGCGAGCACGAATCAGAATGGGACGGCCCTCTATGAGGGGGTGACCGTGATTTTTCTGGCACAGGCGGCCGGGGTGGATTTGAGTCTGACCCAGCAAGCGGTGGTGGCGGGTTATGCTCTGATTGCCAGCATGGGGACGGCGGGTGTTCCGGGTGGAACCCTGCCGATGATTGCGGCGGTGCTGGCCTCGCTGGGGGTTAACCCAGATAACACAGGGGTGGGGATTGCGCTCATTTTGGGAGTGGATCGGTTTTTGGATATGTGCCGGACCAGCATCAACGTGACGGGGGATCTGGTGATCGCGGTGGTGGCGGATCGGTGGGCCGGCGGGAAGAGTTGATTGGACGCTACTGGGATTGAACCAGTGACCTCCTGCGTGTGAAGCAGGCGCTCTACCACTAAGCTAAGCGTCCGTTAGGGTGGAAATTATAATTGGAATCTTAAAAATTGGCGAGTCTGAGGATTGAGTCGCTCAAACGAAGCTTGGGGTTTGGCTGGAAAGTTTATGAGCGGACGCAACAACTTGGCAGGTTAGTTTTCCATTATGGGTGCTGATCCCCGAGAGTAGACTTGGCTGACGTTGGGTGGCAACCGCCAGACCGTCGTCGGCGATGAGTTCGATATAGGGATAGGTGACATTGGTGAGGGCTTGGGTGGCAGTACGAGCATAAGCGCCAGGCATATTTGCGACGCAGTAGTGAAGAACGCCCTCCTCTATATATACGGGATTGTCGTGGGTGGTGGGGCGGGAAGTCTCCGCGCAACCACCTTGATCAATGGCGATGTCGACAAGGACACTACCAGGGCGCATGCGGCGAAGCATGGCACGGGTGACGAGTTTCGGGGCTTTGGCACCAGGAACGAGGACAGCTCCAATGAGAAGGTCGACCTGGGGGAGGAGTTCGTCGAGATGGGTCTGATTTGAGAAGAGAGTGTGGGCGGTATGCATGGTGATATCGAGAAAGCGCATCCGCTCGAGATCAACCTCCAGAATGGTGACATCTGCACCTAAGCCAGTGGCCATTCGGGCAGCGTTGATGCCTGAGGAGCCGCCCCCGATGACGACGACCCGACCTGGAAGAACTCCAGGTACGCCACCGAGTAGAACGCCACTTCCTCCCGTGTGTTTTGCAAGAAAGTAGGCTCCAACGATCACCGACATACGACCAGCAATTTCCGACATCGGCTCAAGAAGGGGAAGTCGCCGGCCTTGGGTGACCATTTCGTAAGCCACGGAAGTGACGCCGGATTCCATCAGTGCCTGGGTTAAGTTGAAGTTCGCGGCCAGATGAAGGTAGGTGAAGAGAATCTGGCCTGAACGAAGGAGGGGATACTCTTCAGGAAGGGGTTCCTTTACTTTGACGATAAGCTCAGCTGAAAAAACTTCGGTATGGTTCGCTACGATGGTAGCCCCAGCTGAGACATACTGATCGTCGGGATAGCCTGAGCCGAGACCTGCGTTCTTTTCGATGAGAACTTTATGCCCACGCTGGATAAGCTGATAGACTGCGGAGGGTAGCAGGGCGACGCGGGCCTCTTGGGATTTGATCTCGCGGGGAACACCTATGACCATGCCCAAGATTAAGTGAAAAAGGATCAAGAGCGAGTGTGGAAAAGAGGGTATGTGGAGTAGGTGAATTGGGTCTTCGAAGGAGATTTATTGTGGGTTTTATAGTCATCGCGAAATCTCGTCGTAGATAAGGATTGCGCTATCCAGAATTGGAGGAAAGCATCGCTACGTGCATTTACTCTGTTTTGTGAGAGATGGTTTCTTCGCTTTATTGAAGTTCGAGTTGTAATTTACGAAAAAAGGGAGTGGAACGTGTGTAAGTCAAAAGAGAGATGGGCTGAGTTTTTTCTGTTTAGGATTAGAAAAGGAGTGGCGTGGGGCGTAGCTTTTTTGTTCCTTTGGTTCATGTGGGGATGTAGTCGGCCCATTCGAACGAAAGCGCCCTCAGAGGAGAAGCCGATGGGCATGGTTTGGATCCCAGGAGGAAAATTTTCGATGGGTGGGCCAAGGCAGGAGGTTTGTCAGGAGGCTTTGTCGGCGGCCGATCCAAAAAAGCCGACCTGCACTTTACTCCGCAGTGGTTTCGCCGATTGCCAGCCCACGCATGAGGTGGAGGTGGATGGATTTTGGATGGACGAGACAGAGGTGACCAACGACCAGTTTCAAAAATTTATCGAGGCGACGGGTTACGTGACCGTGGCGGAGCGGAAGCCTAAAGCGGAGGATTTTCCAGGTGCTCCGGAGGAGCTGTTGGTCCCGGGTTCGGTTTGTTTTCAGTCGCCCGATCGTCCGGTGGCACTGAACCATTTTGCCGCTTGGTGGAGTTATGTGCCTGGGGCTTGTT
>LIBO01000018.1 GCA_001438005.1 Verrucomicrobia subdivision 6 bacterium BACL9 MAG-120507-bin52
GGGGTGGGGAGAGTGGCCGTTCATTCGACAGCGGTGGTGCACGCCAGCGCCAAGGTAGGAAGTGCAGTTGAGATTGGGCCGTACTGTGTGGTGGGAGAAGGGGTGGAGTTGGGGGAGGGCTGTGTGTTGCGGCACCAGGTGAATTTGGAGGGGCCGAGCCGATTTGGAAAAAAGAATGTCTTTCATCCCTTTTGTTCGATTGGGGGGAAGACACAGGATTTGAAGTATCAAGGGGAGCCGACTTACTTGGAGGTGGGGGATGAGAATGATTTTCGGGAGTTTGTCACCGTAAACCGTGGAACGGGGCCGAAGGAAAAGACGGTGATTGGAAGTCGGAACCATTTTCTGGCCTATGCGCACATCGCGCATAACTGCGTGGTCGGGAACGATTGTATTTTTTCGAATAACGGGACGTTGGCGGGACATGTGATCGTGGGGGACTTCGCCGTGGTGGGTGGGTTATCGGCGGTGCATCAATTTTGTCGGATCGGGCGGCATGCCATGATCGGGGGATGCACCAAGGTGGTGCAGGACGTGTTGCCTTATATGATCGCGGACGGAAATCCGGCGGTGACGCGGGCAGTGAACCTGACTGGGCTTCAGAGGAAAAACTTTTCGGAGGATTCGATCCGGGGATTGAAGGATGCGCTCAAGGTTTTGCTCAATCCGAAGTATAACTTGTCGCAGGCGCGGGAGTATTTGGCCGAAAAGGGCGCTCCGACGGCTGAGGTGAAAGAGTTGATTGAGTTTCTGAAAACTTCCGAGCGGGGGGTGGTTTTGCGGTAAAATCGGCCTCCGACCCCAAATTCAGGGGTGGGTCGATGACTTACGTGAAGATTTCCGGGCAGGGTGGGATTTAGAGTAGTTTGCGGAGTTGGGCGAGGGTGCGGGTATTGATGACGTCGTGAGGACGAAGCCAACCTTTGCGGGCGAGGGTGACTCCGAAATCGAGGAAGCGGAGGTGAGATGTTTTATGGGCGTCGGGGTTGATGCAGCAGAGGACGCCCAAATCGCGGGCTTTATGCCACCAGCGCCAATCGAGATCGAGACGCCACGGATTGGCATTCAATTCAATCCACGTGCCGTTGGCCGCGGCCGCCTCGAGAATCTTTGGAATATTGAGAGGGTAGGCCTCCCGCTCGAGAAGAAGCCTGCCCGTGGGGTGCCCGAGGCAGGTGACATGCTCATTTTCGATCGCACGGATGATGCGATCGGTCATCTCCTTTTCATCAGAGGTAAATCCGGAGTGAACCGAGGCGACCACGTAATCCAATTCCTGAAGAAGCGAATCGGGAAAATCGAGTTTTCCGCCCTTGAGAATATCGCACTCCGTTCCAGACAGGAGAGTGCACTTGGGCTTCTTTGAGTTCAGGACTCCGATCTCTTCGATCTGTTTTTCCAGGCGTTGGGCATCGAGGCCGTTGGCTTGGAAAGAGGATTTGGAGTGATCGGCAATGCCTAGCCAATCGAGCCCCAGTTCGGCGGCGGCTTGGGCCATGGTGGCGAGAGTATCCTGCCCGTCGCTGGCCAAAGTGTGGTTGTGGAGGCATCCGCGGATCTGATCGCGGGTGAGGAGATCCGGCAGTTCGTTTTTTTCCGCGGCGGCGACTTCCCCACTATCTTCGCGAAGTTCGGGGGGGATGAAGGAAAGACCTAGGGCCTGGTGAAGATCTTTTTCATCTTTGAGTTTGAGGGGAGTTTTCGATTTTCCTTTCAAAAGACCCCACTCGCTGAGGTGGAGGCCTTGGTCGATAGCGCGCTGGCGAAGCGCAATATTGTGCTCCTTCGAACCGGTAAAGTGGGCCAGGGCAGTCGGCCAGGCTTCGGGGGGAACGACCCGAAGGTCACAAGGGATGCCTCCCGTGAGGATGACGCTGGATTTGGTTTCGCCGTGGGCGACAACTTTTTCCACGTTGGGCGCGGAAACAAAGACTTTCATGACCTCCTTGGGTTTGTTGGAGGAGGCGATCAGATCGAGATCTTTGACAATCTCTTTGCCGCGGCGAAGACTTCCGGCGATTTCGGCTTGGTGAACGGCTGGGCAAGCGCGGAGGTGAGTCAAAAGGGATTGGGCCGCGGGCAGGGCTGTGCCGAGGCGGTGAAGTTTACGGTAGGTGGCGCGGCGTTGAATGGAATCAAGCAGGTTGGTGGCGGTTTTTTCGCCGAAGCCGTCGAGAGAGGCGAGGCGGCCGTCTTGGCAGGCCTGGGTGAGGGCTTCGAGGGATTCAATTTTTAACTTTTCGCGAAGGGCGCGGAGTTTTTTCGGCCCAAGGCCGGGAAGGTCGAGCAGGGGGAGAAGGCCGGAGGGGATGGAGGTACGAAGTTCGTCGAGGTAGGGCAATTTTCCGGTGGTGACCAAGGTGGTGATCTTTTCGCGGAGGGCGTCGCCGATCCCAGGTAGTTCGCCCAAGCGATTCGTGCGGACCAGCTCGGCCAAATCGGTGGGGGAGGTTTCCAAAGTGCGGGCGGCGTTCAGATACGCCCGGCACTTGAATGGATTTTCGCCATTGAGCTCAAGAATCGTACCGATTTCCTTCAGGGAGGCGGCGACTTGGTCTTTGGTCATCCAGTGAAGTTATCCACAAATCGGTTGGGCCGTCAGGGGAAATGGTTGGTTGCGATTGATTGAAATGGGGAAGCAGGGGATGCTTTGCACGAACCGATGAGCGCGGCTTATAACGACTACGTTTTGACGACCAGTCTGGAGCAGGGCTGGATCAAGCCCGAGCAGGCGGATCAGGTGCGGGTGGTGACGACGGCCAACCCGAAAGTGGCGGCTTTGGATCTGATGGAAGAGCAGCAACTTTTGCCGACGGAACATGTGACGATGTTGCGGGGGTTGATTGAGCAAGCGGGCGGGGCGGCGACGGAGCAGGACAGCAGTGTGGTCAGAGCCTATTTGGAGCGGGCGGTGCAGATGGGAGCGAGCGATCTGCATTTGGGACCGGACGCGCCAGCACTCGTTCGGATTCACGGGCAGCTTTCGCCTTTGGAGGGGGCGGGGGCGAGGCACTTGAGCAAAGAGGAGACGGAGCAGCTGGGCCGATCTTTCCTTTTACCGAAGCAGGTTGCACGGGTGGAGGAGCACGGTTCCTTTGATTTTTGTTACGAGGCGGAGGGACTGGCGAGGTTTCGAACGAGCGTGGTCCGACAGCGGCGAGGTTGGGAATCGGTCTTTCGGGTGATCTCCAACAAAATTCGGTCGATGGATGAATTGGGTTTGCCACCCGTTTTAAAAACTTTGACCCGGTATCACAACGGGTTGGTTTTGGTGACGGGGTCGGTGGGAAGCGGTAAATCGACGACATTGGCCTCCATGGTGGATCACATTAATCGGGAGAGAAAAGATCATATCATTACGCTGGAGGATCCGATTGAGTACGTTTTCAATCCAGCGGGTTGCCAGGTTTCCCAACGGGAGATTGGGGCGAACTCGGCCAGTTTTTCCAGCGCCTTGCGGGCGGCGTTGCGGGAAGACCCGGACGTGATCATGGTGGGGGAGATGCGAGATTTGGAGACGATTTCGCTGGCGATCAGTGCTTCGGAAACGGGGCACTTGGTGCTGGGCACACTGCACACGAGCACGGCGGCGCGGACGTTGGATCGTCTACTGGACGTATTTCCGATTGAGCAGCAGTCCCAGATTCGGACGATGGTGAGCGAATCGTTGCGGGGGATTGTCTGTCAGCAGCTGATTCCGAGGAAGGATGGGAACGGGCGACTTTTGGCGCTCGAAGTGCTGGTGAATAATCCTGCGGTGGGAAATTTGATTCGGGAGGCAAAGACGTTCATGTTGCCCGGGGTGATGCAGACCGGAAAAAAGTTAGGCATGAAGCTGATGGACGATAGTTTGCAGGAGTTGCTGGACAAGGGATTGATCACGGGGGAAGAGGCGTATCGGCGGGCAGAAAATAAAAAGGCTTTTGCCACGGCCTTGGCGGGAGAGTTGCGATGAAGCATCCGATCGATGAGCTGTTTTCGATTCTGGTGGAGAAGGGGGGAAGCGATCTGCATTTGCTGGAGGGGCAACCCGCCAAGATCCGGCGGCACGGGGAAGTTTCGAAAATTCAGGAGGAGCCGCTGACGCGGGACGCGATCGTGAATTACCTCCAACCGATCTGCTCCCCGCGGGCCTGGCAAAAATTTGTCGAGGTGGGGGATTTGGATTTCGCCTATGAGATGGATGAGAACAACCGGTTCCGGTGCAACTTTTACAAACAGCTGCACGGGTATGGGGCGGTATTTCGTATTATTCCGACCAAGATCAAGACGCTGAAAGAACTAGGGGTGCCGCCGGTGATTGAGAGTTTTGGAAATTACAAATCGGGCTTGGTCTTGGTCACGGGTCCAACGGGATCGGGTAAATCGACTACGTTGGCGGCGGTGGTGGACTCGATTAACACGAATCATTCGCGGCATATTGTGACGATCGAGGAGCCGATCGAGTTTGTGCATCCGAACAAGAAGTCGGTCATCACGCAGAGAGAGGTGCCGAATGAGACGCCTAGTTTTGCGGCTGGCCTGAAAGCAGCGTTGCGGGAGGATGCGGATGTGGTCTTGGTGGGTGAGATGCGGGATTTGGAGACGATTGCGCTGGCCCTGACGGCGGCCGAGACGGGGCTATTAGTTTTTGGGACGTTGCATACCAACAATGCGAGGAAGACGGTGGATCGAATTATCGATGCTTTTCCGAGCAACCAGCAGGAGCAGATTCGGACGATGCTCGCCAATTCCCTGCGGGCGGTGTGTGCCCAGTTACTGTTAAAGCGATCGGACGGAGGGGGGCGATTGGCGGTGAATGAAATTTTGGTAGGGAACAATGCGGTGGCTTCGATTATCCGTGAGGGGGCGACGATGAAGTTGAACGACGTGCTGAAGACGGGGAAAGCGGAGGGGATGCAGTTGATGGATGACGCGATTGACGGGCATTTGAAAGCGGGAAGGATTTCGCCGATGGAGGCGTATATGAAAGCGATTGATAAACTTCGGTTCCAAGAGCTTCTGCCGAAGGATGCGGGAATTGGATGAGCTGCGAAAGGGGTGTCTCGACGGCTTTGCGTCGAGCGACAGAGCAGTGTCGGGCGGGTCGGGAGTTGAGTGCGCAGGAGGTGACGGATTTGGTGGTGGTTTTGGCGGGGGCCGAGGCGTCGGATGAGGAGAAGGCGGAATTTTTAACGGCTTGGGCGGCGAAAGGGGAGACGGGTGGAGAATTAGCAAGTTTTGCGAGGTCTTTTTTGGTGAGGGCGAAGGCGGCGGGGGTGAGTGGAAAGTGGGGCGGAAAAGGGTTGGCCGATTGTTGTGGGACAGGGGGAGGGGGAAGGCCGATCGTGAATATTTCGACGGCGGCGGGCATGGTGGCGGCGGCGGCGGGATTACCCGTGGCTAAGCATGGGAATAAAGGGATTACGCGGCCGAGTGGCAGTGCGGATGCATTAACGGCTTTGGGAGTGCGGGGGGCGAGGGATGCGGGGGAGTTAGCGAGCTGTCTGGGGGAGGTGGGTTGTGCTTTTTTGTACGCCCCAGATTTTCATCCCGCGTTCCGTGGGGTGGCCGGGGCGAGGAAAATAGTAGCCACGCAAAGCAAGCGGACGGCCTTCCATTTATTGGGGCCGCTGGTGAACCCAGCCAAGCCTGAGATCAGGATGGTGGGGGTGTTTCGGGAGGAGGACTTGGGTAAATTAGCAGAAGCGATGGATGGTTTGGGCGTGGAGTCGTATGGAATTATCTATGGGGAGGATGAGAAAGGCGCTCCCTTGGGGGAGCTGTCGCCCTTAGGGCGCAATCGGTTATTGGGGAAAAGGGGTGGAGAAAAATTTGATCTTTTGGAGGATAAGGCCGCGGGCGAGTGGGGGGTTTCTTTAGATTTGGAGGCGCCGAAGGCAGAGGAGAGTGCGGCCAAGATCCAGGCTGTTTTGGCGGGGGACGGGGTGAAAGCAGTCCGTGGAGCGGTGGTTTGGAATGCGGGCGCGTTGCTTTGGCTGGGAGGATTCGCAAAAGATTGGGCGGAGGGACGAAAGTTGGCCGAGGAGACGATTTCGAAGGGAGCGGCCCGGGCTTTGTTAGAAAGATGGAGGACGTGGAGTCGGGGTTAAGTTTGAAGAAATGGGTTGGAGGATTTTTCGCGGCCAATGGTGGTGGTGGGGCCGTGGCCGGGATAGACGATGGTTTGAGGAGGAAGAGGTAAAATCTTTTTTTGGATTCCGGTAATCAAGAGTTCTCGGCTCCCCCCGGGGAGATCCCAGCGACCGACTCCATCGGCAAAGAGGACATCTCCGCCAAAAAGTTGGTTTGATTGGGGCAGGTAGAGGCAGAGGCTACCGGGACAGTGCCCGGGGACGTGGAGAAGTTGGGAATCGGGCCAAGAGACGGGGGGTGGGGTGGAGTCGGTCAGAAGATGAGTGGCTTGGATAGGGCGGAGGCGTTGGGGCAGGCCGAAGGCGAGCATCGAGTCGGGTTGAAGGCAGAGAGGGGCGGTGTCGGGGTGGTAGGAAACGGGGCAACCGGCCCAATCGACAAGGTCGGCGGCGTCCCAGATATGGTCCCAGTGGCCGTGGGTGAGGAGAAGGGAGTGAGGCTTCATTTTTTTCTTTTTCAGAAAATCGAGAAAGCCCTCGGGGGCATCGATGGCGAGGAGATGGCCGTGAAGGTCGAGCAGGTAGGCGTTGGTCGAGGCAAGGCCACCCGTATAAGTCAAAGGTTCTTTCATGGATTGTTGGGTAGAGGAGATGAGGGGTTAAGGGATTAAGGGGTTTTTTGCTTCAGGGAAAGGTGGGAATTCAGACGATGCGGCAAGCTGGATCGGCCAGGACAGGATGGGTAGGATCGAAGGAGTGAAGTTTTTTCAATGGGCACTGGTCGGTTTTCTCATACTGGGAGGGGTATGGGCGGAGGAGGCACCCAAGGAGGAAAAAAAGGAGGAGGTGAAGTTGGATGCGGCGGAGCAGGTGAAGTTGGGTCGGGGAATGGCGTTTCAGGGGTTTGCGGCGGAGCAGCAGGAGGCGTGGGGTCCGGCGAGGGATTTGTATTCGGCCGCTCTGGTGAAAGCGCCGGAGATTCCGTGGATTTGGTTGCGAAGGGGATTTTGTGAAATCAAGTTGCAGGATGAGACGGCGGCACAGCAGGATTTCGCCAAAGCGGTCTCTTTGGGAATTTCAAAAGAGAAGTCGGATGCGGTGAACGATTTGCAGTTTTTGATTACGCTACGCTCGAAGGCCGGGCCGCTGGCGGAGTTTCGGGATGCGAAGGCCACGGTGGTCTTAGCCCGAAAATTGGTGGAGTTGGACCGAACGACCGACTTTGTTTTGCTGGAGGCGGCCTGTTTGGCGGAGTCGGAGCAGTATTTGCGGGCGCAGGAGCTTTTGTTGGGAAGGATCAAGGAGGTGGAGGATGGGGAGGAGAAGGCGAAGTTGCAGGCGGCGGTGGAGATGTTTCGGACCCAATCGAAATTTGGGCCGGCGCTGGAGGGTTTGGAGTTAGAGAAAGAGGGAAAGTACCTGGAGGCGATGGATCGGTACACGGTGGTGCTGGATCAAGCGCCCGAGACGGCGTGGGTGTTGGTGAGGCGAGCGTACTGTTTAGCCAAGACGGGGGATCCTTCGGGGGCGAAGGCGGATTTACGACGATCGATGCGGTTACTGCCGGAGACGGCGACGGATCGGATTACGGTGGCGTGGGCGAAGGCGAACTGCCCTTACCTAGAGTTTCGTGATGGGGCGGGTGCGGTTAGTTTGGCCAAGCGGGCGATTCAGGATGAGCCGTTAGTACAGACCTATTCGATTATGGCCTCGGGCTACGCGGAGATGGGGGATTTTCGAAAAGCGCAGGAGACGGTGATGTTGGCCTTGAGCAAGAGCACGGCGGAATCGGAAAAGAGGGAGTTGAAGAGAAAGTTGGAGCTGTTTCGGGAGAAGAAACCGGAGATGGATGAGTGGGCTCCGAGGGCAACCGCGCGGGAACCTCGTTCGTAAGGTTTGGTTGCGGAACGAATTTGGTTTAGTAAGGGAGGGTGTGGAAATCATGGATTGGCCAAGTGTTGGGGATGGGGCTCCTACTTTTTGGAGTCTCTTGTGGGGGAAAAGGTAAAGTGGCGAGCGATTTGATCGATCGGGAGCTTTTCTTTGGCAATCCGGCGTTGGCCAGTCCGCAGGTATCGCCGGATGGGGAGTGGGTGGCTTTCATGAAGGAGCGGGAGGGAATTTTGAATCTGCATTTGGTGAAGTGGGGGGAGGGGCTCGAGCGGGCGCGGGCATTGACGGCGGAAAAGAGTCGGCCGCCGGCGGGGTTTAGTTGGACGCGGGATTCGCGCTACCTGCTAGTGGCGCAAGATTCGGGTGGGGATGAGAATTACCGATTACGGCGATTGGATTTAAGGGAGCCGGCGGATGCGGCGACGGGTTTGCCGGTCGCGCAGGAGTTACCGATTCGCAAGGGAGCGAGGGCGATGGTGATGGCACTGCCGAAGGGCAAGCCGAATGAGGCGCTGCTGCAAGTGAATGAGCGGGATGAGAAGTACTTTGATGTGGAAAGATTGGATATTGAAAAAATGGTGAGAACGCCGGTGTGGGAGAATCGGGAGGGTTGTGCGGACATCGTGGCGGATCTGGATGGGGTGGTGCGGTTGGCGACACGGATGACGAAGGATGGGGGAACGGAGCTGATGCGGGTGGAGGGGAAAAAGTTGTCCAAGCCGATTTTGAAGGTGAGTTGGCAGGAGGCGATGGGGGGATTTGCTTTTCGGAAGGGTGGCAAGACGGCCTATTTGGAGACGAATGTGGGGGAGGGAGATTTGTCGTATCTGGCGGAGATCGACCCGAGGAGTGGGACGTTGACGAAGTTGGAGTCGGATCCGTTGGGGCGGGTGGATTTATCGAGGGCGGCGTTTTCCCAAGCGACGGATGAGCTGGTTGGAACGGTGTACTTCGATGATCGCAAGAGGAATTACTGGAGGGACAAAGGATTTGAGGGGGATTTTCTTTTTCTAAAAAAGAGGTTTGCCCAGCAGGAGGTGGGGTTAGCGGATATGTCGGGGGATGATGGGCGGTGGTTAGTCTTAATCTCGGGCGACACGGATCCGGGGACGTACTATTTATTTGATCGGGCGAGTCGGATGGTATTGCTTTTTGGTTCGCTGCGGCCTGATCTGCCGAAGGAGAAGTTGGCTCCGATGATGCCGGTGCGGTATGCGTCGTCGGACGGGCTGGAGATTCCGGGGTATTTGACTTTGCCGTGCGGAAAAGAGGCGAAGAATCTGCCGTTGCTGGTGATGCCGCATGGGGGGCCGTGGGCGAGGGATTACTGGGGGTTTAACGGGACGGCGCAGTTTTTTGCCAACCGCGGGCTCGCGGTCCTGCAGCCGAACTTTCGGCAATCGACGGGGTATGGGAAAAAGTTTTACGCGGCGGGGAGACATGAGTGGGGGGACAAGATGCAGGATGATTTGACGTGGGGGGTGAGGGATTTGGTGAAGAAAGGGATCGTGGATGCCAAGAGGGTGGCGATTTATGGGGGGAGTTATGGAGGGTACGCGGCGTTGGCGGGGTTGGCCTTTACGCCGGAGGTGTACGCGGCAGGGGCATCCTTTGTGGGACCTTCGAACCTGTTTACTTTGTTGAATTCGATTCCGCCGTATTGGGAGTCGGTGCGGCGGCAATTTGATTATTTTGTGGGGGATCCGAAGGATGCGGCGGATGAGGAGCGGATGCGGCGGCAATCCCCTTTATTTTCGGTGGAGAAGATGAGGGCGCCGTTGATGGTGGTCCAGGGGGCGAACGACCCGAGGGTGAAGCAGGCGGAATCGGACCAGATTGTGGAGGCGTATCGGAAAAGGGGGCAGGCGGTGGAATATTTGGTGGCGGCGGACGAGGGGCACGGGTTTGCCCGACCGGACAATCGGTTAGCGGCGATGTTGGCCTTGGAGAGATTTTTGCATCGGCACGTGGGCAGCGAATTGCAGAAAGGGGCACCGAAGTGGATGGAGGAGAAGTTGGAGAAGTTGACGAAGGGGGGGACGATCTCGGTCGAGGGGACAACAAAAAGCAAAACCCCATCAGGGAGCGCGGGCGGTGAATAAGTTTTTGGGACATACCCAGTCGAGCAGATAAAGTTGCTAAAAAGTTATTCACAAGCAAATGTGATTACGGGGGACATTGCATTGTCTATTTGTGGGGATTCATTATTTTTAACTTAGTTCATTGAAAGAACAGAGTCTGATGGGGGAAACGAAAGTTTGCTCCCATTTGAAGGCTCTCAGGATAGCTCCAGGTAACTGGAGAATGGTCGAGGAGGCTTGACTGCCTCGGCCCCCAGGTTGGATCACAAGTCCAGCAGGGGCATGTCTCACCAAATCCCGCGGCTGGGGTCGCACCCAGAAAAACATCGGCAGAGTTGGAGTGAAAGCGAAGGCGATGACGGTGTCCGTAGAATGCGAATTAGGGGTTTGCGAGGTTGGCAGCGATAACTAAAGAAGCCGCATGCTAACCAAGTCACGTTGGGGGGACGGTTTCGGTTCCCTTGGCGGACACAGTCGCTCCAAGAAAAGGGCGACGGTTGCTACTGTGAGAAGGTCAGGTGTTCGTGGTTGGTCTGGGTTGGGGGTCGTAAGATCCTTGGTCCTAAGGTTTCCTCTATGCGGGGGAAACGCGAAAAGGGCTGACGACGGGCAAACGGAGATGGGAGATCAGGCCGGCAGGCTTGGTCAACTGCCCAGCTCCGAGTTCGGGGGGCGGACCCGAGAGGGACGTTGCCCGGCTACGAGGAAAAAGCAACCTGAGAGGTAAGAAGCTAGACCCGTGGCA